>PNOF01000050.1 GCA_013824645.1 Syntrophus sp. (in: bacteria)
CCTGGCCGAAGTGATTTTTGATGGATAACGCGAAAACAAGGGGCTGCCAACCGGAGGCATAGCAGCGCTATGTTGAGGATTGTGCGGCCTCGCAGTTGACAAAGTTTGCCGCAAAAAGCGCTTTGGCCAACAAGCGATGTCAGCCGAAGCGGCCCGTTATATATCCTTCTGTTCTTTCGTCTTTCGGTGACGTGAAAATCTGGGAGGTTTCATCGAATTCAACAAGGTCGCCGAGGAGCATAAACCCTGTATAATTCGACACGCGGGCGGCTTGCTGCATGTTGTGCGTTACGATGAGGATCGTGTAATCCTTTTTGAGTTCCATCATGAGTTCTTCGACCCGCATAGTTGCTATAGGATCAAGGGCGGAGCAGGGCTCGTCGAGGAGTATTATCTCCGGTTCAACCGTTAAAACCCGTGCAATGCAGAGTCTCTGTTTTATCTCTTCCGAAAGGTCGAGAGCCGGTGTATTGAGCTTGTCTTTTAATTCGTCAAAGAGGCCCACCGCACGGAGACACTTTTCGACGGTTTCTTTATGATGTTTCTTGTTCCCCATTCCATGGACCTTCAACCCGTAAATCATATTCTCGTAGACGCTGAAAGGAAAGGGGTTGGGCCTCTGAAATACCATACCTACCTTTTTTCTCAACTTTGTGATATCAATGTCGGCGATCTTTTTATTGTGAACAATGATATCGCCTTCTACACGTATATCATCGATGAGGTCATTCATACGGTTAAAGCAACGAAGCAGTGTTGATTTTCCGCAGCCTGAGGGTCCGATGAGGGCAGTAATGGATTTGGAAAAAACGTGAAAATCAACATTTTTAAGGGCATGAAAAGTGCCGTAGAAAAGATTCAGTTTCTTTGTCTGGAGGGCATAGGTGTGCATTAGCCGAATTTCCCCTGAATGTAGTCTTCCGTCTGTTTTTCCATTGGTGTCGTGAAGACTTTATCTGTGGTATTGTACTCGATGAGCGTTCCCATGTAAAAGAATGCGGCGAAATCGGTAATACGGGCAATCTGCTTAGTGTTATTGGAGACAAGGACAATGGTGTATTCTGATTTCAGTTGATTGAGGGCATCTTCAATCTTTGCCGTGGAAATGGGGTCAAGGCCTGAGCAGGGTTCATCGAGGAGGATAATCTCCGGCTTGAGGGCCAGTGTCCTCGCCAGACAGAGCCTCTGCTGCTGGCCGCCGGATAATTTCAACGCCGATGTCGAAAGTCGGTCTTTTACCTCATCCCAGAGATAGGCCTTTTTCAGGCTTCCTTCCACGATGCGATGAAGCTCTGTCCTGCCTGATATTCCCTGTAAGCGCGGGCCGTAAGCGATATTTTCAAAGATTGAACGGGGCAAGGGGATCGGTACGGCGAAGACGGTGCCTACGCGTCTTCTGAGGATCACGGGGCTACACGATTCATCGAGAATATTTATTCCGTCTATGGATACTTTTCCATGGATCTCCACATTATCTTCGAAATCGATCATCCTGTTAATGACGGAAATAATCGTTGACTTGCCGCTTCCCGATGGTCCCATAAAACCGGTGATGGTATTTTTATACACATTGATGGTAATGTTTTTCAGAATTTGATTTTTTCCGAATGAGAGACGCAGCCGGTCAATTGCGATTTTTGTATTCATCGTTCCTCATGAATATTTTGATATTGCCCGGTGCATCACGTAATAGGCAAGGACATTAATGGACAGGATGCTCAGTACCAGGACGAGCGCAGTGCCGTATGCCTTTTCCATTGAAATGCCTTCCCGTGCAAGAATGTAAAAATGGACAGCCATTGTTCTTCCGGAGTCCATGATAGAAAGCGGGAGCCTCAGAGAACTGCCCATGGTGAATATAACGGCCGCTGTTTCACCGACAGCCCTGCCGATACTAAGCATAATACCGGTAAGAATACCCGGCGCCGCCGCAGGGAGGACCACTTTTTTGATTGTTTCCCATTTTGTCGCGCTCAGGGAATAACTGACAATTCTTAACTGGCGCGGAACAGACCGTATAGCTTCTTCACTTGTCCTGATAATAGTAGGGAGAATCATGATTGTTATGGTCAGAACGCCCGCAAGCAGCGACCATCCCATCTTCAGTTTTATGACAAAAAAGATAAAGCCGAAAAGACCGTAGAGTATGGAAGGTATACCGGCAAGTGACTCGACGCCGAAGCGGATTAATTTAGTAAACGTTGATTCCCGCGTATATTCTGTCAAAAATATTGCCGTTCCGACACCAAGGGGAGTCGCAAAAAGGATTGAGAGAAGGGCAAGCTGTATTGTTCCCGCAATGGAGGGAAAGATACCCCCATGGCGCCCCATGTCCTCGGGAGAAGCGAAGATGAATTCAGGGTTTACATAGGGAAAACCTTTAATAAAAATAATTGCCACAATAACAATGAGTATGCTCACAGTAAAAAATGCCTGCATGTTAAACACTATTTGAACGATTTTGTCGATGAAACGCGGATTGATTCTCCTCATTTTGCTATTTTCCTTTTGATCCCGAAGTTGGCAATATAATTAAGGATCATAATAATGACCATGAGCACCACGCCTGTGGAAAAGAGACCCAGTCTATGGTCACCACTTGCGTAGGAGAGTTCGAGAGCAATATTGCCCGTCAAGGTACGCAGCGGATCAAGGATACTCCCCGGAATCTTCAGGGCATTACCGGCAATCATGATGACTGCCATTGTTTCACCGATTGCCCTTCCCATGCCGAGAATAAAGCTTGCCAGGATGCCGGATTTGGCCGATGGGAGAATGACTTTATAAATGGTCTGCCATTTTGTGGCGCCCATTGCAAAAGAGCCTTCCCGGTATGTCTTGGGAACGCTTATTAAGGCGTCAAAGGATATACTGATAATAGTAGGGAGAATCATAACGCCGAGAATTATGGATGTTGAGAGAAGGGAAAAGCCTGATCCTCCAAGGTAGTTTCTCACAAGAGGCACGATGTAAATAACGCCCAAAAAGCCGTATACAACTGAGGGAATGCCTGCAAGAAGTTCCAGCGCCGGCTTCAAAAGCATTTGTGTTTTCTTTCCGGAATATTCAGAAAGATAGATAGCGCAGGAAAGACCCATGGGGGCCCCGATAGCGAGGGCACCGATTGTCACAAGGAATGAGGAGACGATCATCGGGAAAATGCCAAAGGAACCCCTTGTGGGCGCCCACTTAAAACCACCGATAATATTGCCCACCCCTACTTTCAGAAAGAGTGGCAGCCCTTCGGCGAGGATAAAGATAAATATAAGAAAGAGGAAGAGGAGCGAAGAAAGCGCAAAGGCTATCAGTACCCACTTAACAAACCTTTCCTTTAAGAGGGCCTTTTCAATCATAAAAACCTACAAGCCCTTCCTTTTTCAAGATCTTTTGCCCGTCCCTTGAAAGTATGAAATCAACGAATTCCTTTGCGTACATGTCCAATTCACCATTTGTAACATACAAAAAAGGTCTTACAATCTTGTATTTGCCTGTTTTTATGTTTTTGATCGTTGGTATTGCGCCATCAATAGTGACAGGTTTCACCTTCTGATCAACAAGTCCCAGTGATATGTAGCCGATTGCGTAGGGGTCTGTTGCAACTACTTCTTTTATCGAGCCATTCGAGTCCTGTACCATAATACTGTCATCTATTTCTTTTCCCTTCATGACAAGTTCCTCAAAAGCGCCTCTCGTGCCGGAGCCCTCTTCCCTTGTCACAGCGTCAATTTTACGATCTATCCAACCAAGTTCCCGCCAGTTTTTTATCTTATTGTTATAAATATCCCGGATCTGTTGCAGAGTGAGGTCCGTGATTGGATTTTTCGGGTGGAGAACAATTGAAATACCGTCATGGCAGATAGTAATCGAATTGAGCATTTTTTCTTTATTATTCAATTCTCTCGAAGACATACCGATTTGAACGGTATTGTTCAGGACTGCCTGAATCCCCGCTGTTGAACCTCCGCCCTGTACATCAATCACGAATTTTGGGTGATCGAGCATAAAATGTTCAGCAAGCTTTTCAGTGAAGGGCATCACTGAGGTAGATCCTGCAATAGTAATCGTATGTTTGTCCCTGGTTTTGTCATGTGATTGGCCGGTGCATGATAATAAACATGTCATAATTATACATAAAAAACCAAGTTGTTTGATCACTCAGTTATTCCTCGGAACTTTTGGAATGTCTGATGATGCGTCCTTCTACCATAAATATTACCAGTTCTGCAATGTTGACAGCATGATCAGCCATCCGCTCAAGATATTTTGCGATAAAAAGCACCCGTGTTGCACGGGAGATTGTTTGTAGATCCTCCATCATATAGGTGAGCAATTCCCTGAATATCTGATCGAGAAGCTGGTCTACCTGAGCGTCGTCTTTTGTTACTTTCAGGGCCAGCGATACGTCTTCTTTCACGAAGGCATCGAGACTTTCCTTTAACATTAATCTGACCGTTTCCGTCATTTTAGGAAGATCAATGTATGGTTTTAATTGTGGTTCCCGATTGAGTTCTAGAACCCGTTCGCAGATATTGACGGCCATATCGCCGATACGTTCCAGATCATAGTTGATTTTAATGGCTGTGGTGATAAACCGTAAATCCCTTGCCGCAGGCTGCCGCAATGCAAGCAGTTTTAAGCAGAATTCATCAATCTCCACTTCCACATCATTGATCAGTTCATCTTCTTCTATAACTTTTTTGGCAAGATCGGAATCTCTTTCAAGGAGCGCTTCAATGGCGCTATTGATGGCCTTTTCTACCAGTCCACCCTCATAAAGGAGTTTTTCCTTCAGTTCCTTTAATTCCAGGTCGAACGTTTTGTAGATATGTCCCTCCAGCATGTGGCGGACCTCCTTAAATGAGATGGCAAGAGTATAGTGATTTTTACCGATGATTACAACGAGATTTTGTAAGGATGTGGACTGATAGTTGATAGGAGAAGGCTGGTATCTGTTCCACCAGGGTAGCGAATTCCACGAGTTCTTTCTTAAGTTCAATGATCTTCTCTTCCAGCACGGCCTCTCCTTTTTTATCCGAATTTTCCCGTAAGGTATTCTTCTGTTCGTTTGTCTTTTGGGACGGTGAACATCTTTTCTGTGGGGCCGAATTCAACGAGTTCTCCAAGGTAAAGAAAGGCCGTAAAGTCCGATACCCGTGCGGCCTGTGCGATATTGTGTGTTACGAGGAGCATAGTGACATTCTGTTTTAATTCAACAAAAAGTTCCTCTATCTGGGCCGTTGATTTGGGGTCCAGCGCAGAAGTGGGTTCATCGAGAAGGAGTATTTCAGGGTTCATCGCAAGGGCCCGGGCGATACAGAGTCTCTGCTGCTGGCCCCCTGAGAGAAAGGTACCTTTTCTGTGAAGACTGTCTTTCACTTCATTCCAGAGGGCTGCCTTTTTTAAAGATTGTTCAACGATATTATCGAACTCATCTCTTGGACGCCTGATCCCGTTGAGTTTATATCCGGCGATAACGTTGTTATATATGCTCATGGTAGGGAAAGGGTTAGGTTTCTGAAAAACCATGCCTACCATTCTCCTGAGCAGGATGGGTTCCATACTGTAGATGTTATGGCTACCAAGAAACATTTCCCCTGACACCTTGGTTCCGGGGATGAGTTCATGCATCCTGTTCACGCACCTGATGAGGGTTGTTTTTCCGCAACCTGATGGTCCCATGATGGCTGTGACGATATTTTTCGTGATTGTAAGGTTAATCTCTTTCAAGATTTTATTGTCGCCGAAATAGGCTGAGAAACTCTCGATTCTTAGAACTGTGTTTTCCATTTTGCGGAAATCCCCCTTGCGATGAGGTTAAATACCAGTGTGAAGACTACGAGAATGAACGATGCGCCCCAGGCAAAAGTGTGCCATTCAGGATAAGGACTCATTGCATAGTAAAAGATCCGGTATGGAAGCGAATCAATAGGCTTGAGAATATTAAGGTTCATGAACTGATTACCGAAGGCCGTAAATAAAAGAGGGGCCGTCTCACCCGTGATGCGTGCAATACTGAGGAGAATTCCTGTCACGATGCCGCTTAATCCTGCGGGCAGTATAACTTTCAGCATTGTTTTATAGTACGGTACACCGAGGGCAAGAGATGCCTCTTTCAGATGATAGGGTATGAGTTTCAGCGTTTCTTCTGTTGTTTTTATGATGACAGGCAGCATCATAATACTGAGGGCGATGCCGCCGGACATGGCGGAAAAGGTTTTCAAGGGGAGAACGACCCAGATATAGGCGATAATACCGATCACAATCGATGGTGTTCCCTGCAAAACAATAACACAGAGCCGGACTATACTGCTGAGCTTGCCCTTTTTTTGTTCCGAAAGATATATACCTGTTGCAATACCAAAGGGAATGGATATGACACCGGAGAGGATAATAAGCATAATGGTGCCCACGATAGCACTTCCGATACCGCCCCCTGATTCTCCGATAGGACGGGGGAGATTGAAAAGAAAATCCCAGTTGATGACAGCGATGCCATTCTTCGTGATGTAATAAAGAATCAGAAAGAGAGGGAGCGCCGACGCAAATGCGAAAAGGCAGACGAGACCCTTGAAAAGGGTATCTTTAAAGAGGCGGATATTGATCTGTTTTTCCATTACGTGACCTCTTTCGATGCTTCAATGCTAATTTTGTGAATGACATAGTTTCCGATAATATTCACAATTGTTGTAACAAGAAAGAGTACGAGTGCAATATAGATGAGGGATGAGGCTACAATACCCGTTGCCTCGGAAAACTGATTTGCGATAACGCTGGCCATGGTATTTGCAGGACTGAAGATACTCGTTGGAAGAAAACTGCTGTTGCCGATGAGCATCGTCACTGCCATGGTCTCGCCTATGGCCCTTCCAAAGGCGAGCAGTATGCCTGCAATGATTCCTGACCGTGCGTAAGGGATGACAATATTCTTCATTACCTCAAACCGTGTAGCGCCCAGAGAATAGGCAGCTTCTTTCAGGTCTCCGGGCACCAGAGAAATAACCTCTCTTCCGAGAGATGCGGAAAAGGGTATAACCATAATGGCGAGGATAAGCGAAGATGTGAGAATACCCACGCCATAAGGAACGATGCCGAGTTGCATTTCCAGTGATCTCACAAGCGGCACGAGGAGAAAAATACCCCAGAGGCCGTAAATAACAGAAGGGATGCCGGCGAGCACTTCAATGGCGCTGCGTAGAAAATTGGAGATTGCCCCTTCTTTACAATATTCGCCAAGAAACATTGATATCGATATGGAAAAAGGAATAGCAATGATTAGGGCAAGAAAGGAGGTCAGAAGCGTTCCTACGAGAAAGGGAAGGGAGCCGAATGACTCCGCCGTTGCATTCCATGATTTGCTGATAAGAAAGGTCAGACCGAATTTCTTTATTGCCGGTAATGCAGTGATGAAGAGCGTGAAGAAAATGGCTATCAATAATACGACGATAAAAGCGCCTGAAGCTGTGAGGATCCAGGTGAATCGTTTTTCCGATCGGTCAATACCTGCAGGACTTTTGCAATTACTCATCATTACCAAACTTTTCCGTAAGCCATGTCTTTATACTGCCCCTGGTTTCCCGCATCGCCTCGATACTGTCTTTTACTTCAAAAGGGGTACGCCGTTAAATGTTATGGAGCGGACAAGCTTGTTTGCCTTGGACTGAGCTTCTTTGGAGAGGGGCGCGTATTGGAGAGGTTCTACATATTTTTGTCCCTCATTCACAGTCCACAATAAGAGTTTTGCAAGAGCTTCGGCCCTTTCTTTTGCCTTTCCGCCGTAGTTCTGTTCTTTATAGAAGATGATCCAGGTAAAACTGCTGATAGGATAACCATTCGCAGCGTCCGTGTTGGTGAGCAAGACGTTCGTGTCGTCAGGCATTTTCACGTTGGCGGCTGCGCTGACTGCCTTGAGCGTTGGTTCGATAAATTTCCCGGCTTTATTCTTTACATTACCGTAGGCCATTTTGTTCTGCGTTGCGTAGATGAGTTCAACGTAGCCAACTGCACCGGGGGTCTGTGCTACATAGCCTGCCACGCCGGGGTTGCCTTTCTGGCCGATCTGCCCTGCAGGCCAGTTCGCTGTTTTACCTGCGCCTATCTTTTCTTTCCATGCGGAACTTACCTTTGACAGATACTCGGTGAATATATAGTTCGTTCCGCTTCCGTCGGCGCGATTTACGACACTGATGGGAAGGTTGGGAAGTTTTACACCGGCATTTGCAGCAGCGATCTTCGGATCATTCCATTTGGTGATTTTGCCGAGAAAGATATCGGCTACAACATCAGGGGTAAAATTGAGTTTAGGGTTACCGGGGAGGTTATAGGTTACTACTACCGCTCCAAGACAGGTGGGTATATGGATTACGGTTGCCCCTGCTTCAGTCAGTTCTTTGGCAGTCATAAAGGCATCGGTTGCCCCAAAATCGACCGTCTTTTTTGTGAGTTGATTAATACCGCCGCCGGAGCCGATCCCCTGATAATTGATCTTTACCTTATACTGCTGATAATAGGCATCAAACATTTTGGAGTAGAGCGGTTGGGGAAATGTGGCCCCTGCGCCGAGCAGTTCCTGATCTCCCGCAAAAGCCTGAAATCCTGTGGCGAGGAAAACGAAAAGTAATGTCAGAAATCGTACCTTGCTGAATAAGTTTTTCATGTATACCTCCTTTTGTTTTGCCGTAATGGTATATCTATAATATTCCTTATTTGTTAAGCATCGTGTCATGAAATTGTTAAGAATTGGTTAATTTGGAGTAAGAAAAGAGCACTGAATCTGCGAAGATTGGCAGAAAACTTAGACTTACAATGATTTCAGCCGATATATTACACCGGGAATTAAAGGCACGAATTAGGATGTCATTCCCGCGCAGGCGTGTGTCTTCACTTGCGCAAGCAACATCCAGTGCTTTGAAAAGGTGGGGTTAAGGTTTTTATTTGCCGGAGTAATAGCGTCAGAAAAAAAGAAGGACATCATAAAATATAATGTATATCATACTTCTGCACAGTCTATGTGCTTTAAAGTAGGTATAAAAACAGGTTGTTACACGGTTATTACCGAATTGTGGCTTCCGAATTCATTCATCCGTTTTTCGACACAATCGGGGTCTACCACCCATTCACCATCAACGATGAACCGGTATTCATGGTCTCCATTTGGAAGCATCATGGTTGTTTTCCAGAGACCCCTTGCATCTTTTTTTAAGGGCCGTGCGGCAGGGTTCCAGGCATTGAAGGAACCGGCGAGCATAACTTCTCGGGCTTCTGGATTGTAAAACTTAAAGGTTACCCGTTTTTTTGTATTTTTATCAGCCATTTTTCCCCTCCTTTATTTTGCATATTTATATTATATCACAAAGATAATAAAAGTATCTTTTTTCTCTTTTAGATCAAATATCTTAGACCGGAAAAGTGACAATAAAGGCTGTTCCCTGGCCCGGCATGCTCTCAGCAGTGACGGTGCCATTGTGGAGGAGAATAATGTGTTTGACGATAGAGAGGCCGAGACCGGTGCCGCCAAACTTTTTTGATCTTGATTTATCTACGACGTAGAATCTCTCGAAGATGCGCGAAAGGTGTTCAGGTGGAATGCCTGCCCCGGTATCCTGAACTGTGATAACAATTTTCTTGTCCTCATATGTGATTGCTATTTTGATGCCGCCTTTTTCAGTGTATTTCATCGCATTATCGATCAGGTTTATGAAAACCTGTTCCAGTTTGAAAGGGTCTCCCTGTACAGCCGGCAGGTAAGGATCGACTGACAGGTTAATATAAAACCCTTTTTCTTTGAGCTGTTGTTCAAAGATTTTTACAACGCTTTCTATAAGCTCTTTGAGATCAACTGTTTCTATCTGGAGTTTTGAACCCTTTCCTTCCAATTCCGAGAGAGAAAGGAGGTCATTAACGATATTGGCCAATCTGTTGGTGTTCCTCTTGATGATTTCCATATAGTGCCGGTTCTCATCGCTTAGTGTGCCTGTTTCAATGGTTTCGATGAATCCCTTGATCGATGTAAGAGGTGTTCTCAATTCGTGAGATACGTTAAGAACAAAATCTGTCTTCATCTTTTCCAGTTTTTTTATTTCCGTTATATCATTGAAAACAATAGTAATCTCTTCTTTGTAACTAAGAAATGTTGCGCTGCATAGGAATACCTGATTATTCAATTCAATCTCGTCTGCCGAATTGCGCCGGGTGTTCCTTACTCTTTTAATGAGTTCATTCAATTTTGGCTCTCGCAATATTTCCCAGTAAAACCTTCCTTCATCAAGGCTTGTATTGGCAATACTTTGCAGGCTTTTGTTGGAGATAAGCACCCTCTCTTCCTTATCAAGGACCAGAATGCCTTCCTGAAGTGAAGATATGATGCTGTTAAGCTCTTCTTTCTGACGTGAGAGCTCTCCAAAAAGCTCTTCCATTCCGGCAATCATGTAATTGAAACTATCGGCAAGTTCTTTCAGCTCATCATTACGTTTTAAGAAGACCCGGACGTTAAAATTCTGCCCGGTCACTTTATGAAGGGCGGCACGTAATTCTCTGACAGGTCGCGAGATGCTTCGGGAAAACAGGAAGGCAAAGATGAGAGCAGCCGCACTGATGATAAGGGCAATAATGAGTATCTTTTCCACGAGCTGATTTGTCGTAGCAGTTATTGCTTTGAGAAGTCTACTTACCCGCAGGACATATATGATCTTGTTGTCTTTTACCACGGGGATTGCGATGTAGAGCATCTCCTGTTTCAGCGTATCGCTGACACGGAGGAACTTACCGGTGTTTCCGTCCATGGCCTGAGCGATCTCGGTTCTTGTCCGATGATTTTCCATTTTTAAGGGGTTTTCTTCTGAATCGGCAAGCACGGTCCCATCAGGGGCTATAATGGTAATGCGTGTATGAATTTCCTTTCCCAATTCTTTCGTGAAGCTCTCTAATCTCGTGAAGTTTTTCGATTCAACGAAAGGGGTAATCTCAGCTTTGAGGGCTACTGCAAGGTCGGTCATGTCCTCTGCCTTTGTGCTCATATGGGAGTCGCGTATGATATAAAAGGAGAAGACAATAATGAGGCCGCAGAGGGCCGTTGTGAGGAGTAAATAACTGCCGAAGATTTTAAAGAATATAGTTTTTTTTATCATTAATTTATGAATTTAACTCCCATTGTACGTATGTGTACCTATCACCTATCCTTAGAAATCCCTCCCAGCCTCCCTTTTGCAAAGGGAGGAGCAATCTGTCCCCTTGTCTTTTCTATCACCCCTTATCTATATCTTCTACCTTATACCCCAGGCCCCGTACGTTTTTGATGACGGTCGCGGCATTTCCTAATTTTTCCCGAAGGTGTCGGATGTGGACATCAATTGTTCTATCGATAACATATTTTTCATCTCCCCAAAGAAAACTGAGGATCTGTTCTCGCGATTGGATCCTTCCTTTTTTTGATGCAAGGAGTTGCAGTATACGGAATTCAGTTGATGTCAGGTCGATTTTTTTACCGTCCACTGTAACTTCATACTTTTCAAGGTCTATTGTCAAAGTGTCATTAACGATCAGCTTCTTTGTTTCCGGTTCTATCCGGCCTTGACGTCTGAGAACAGCCTTCACGCGGGCAACAAGTTCACGGGGTGAAAAGGGTTTTGTCACATAGTCGTCGGCGCCAAGTTCGAGGCCAAGGACCTTGTCAGTTTCTTCGGTTTTTGCTGTGAGCATGATGATGGGTATTAAAGAGCAGGTTTCATGGTTCTTCAGGTATTTGCAGACCTCAAAACCATCTACATCAGGCATCATGAGATCGAGGACGATGAGATCAGGTGTTTCCGTTCTCAGGGAGCGGTAGAAAGACTCAACTTCACTGAATCCCTTTGCCCGGAAGCCGGATTTTATGAGATTGAGAGAAACCAATTCGAGGATATCAGGTTCGTCGTCGATGATAGCTATGTAATTGCTCATAATGTGAGATTACCCTATTGTTCACTATTTTAAAAGTTGTTTTTCAGCATTCAGTGTTCAATATTTCATTGAAAAGGAAAGCCGTGTATAATACTCTTCTGTATCTTAGCAATGAATTGTTAATTTTTGATTAAGAAGGAAATTATTTCAGGAGGGACTATGAGGTCGGACAGAATGAAAAAGGGGATCGACAGGGCGCCGCACAGGAGCCTTTTTAACGCCATGGGATATCTCAGCGAAGAGCTGGAGCGGCCTATTATCGGTGTGGCAAGCTCGGCAAATGAGGTGATACCGGGTCATATCCATCTTGGTAAAATTGCACAGGCCGTGAAGGACGGGATCAGGATGGCAGGCGGAACACCTATGGAATTTTCTACGATCGGTATCTGCGACGGTATTGCCATGAACCATGAGGGAATGAAATATTCTCTCGGATCACGGGAACTTGTCTGTGATTCAGTTGAAGTCATGGCAAAGGCATATCCCTTTGACGGACTTGTCCTTATTCCCAATTGTGACAAGATTATACCGGGCATGATGATGGCTGCCATGCGTCTAAATATTCCGGCAATTATGATAAGCGGCGGTCCCATGCTTGCAGGCCGTTACAAAGGAAAAGCGGTGGACCTTATTTCCGTTTTCGAAGGTGTGGGGAAGGTTGCGGGAGGCCTTATGGATGAGAAAGAGCTTGCTCAACTCGAACAGTGCGCCTGTCCCGGCGCTGGGTCTTGCAGCGGTATGTTCACAGCCAACTCCATGAATTGTCTTTCTGAAGCCTTGGGGATCGGACTTCCCGGTAATGGCACCATTCCTGCAGTTCATGGCGAGAGAATCCGTCTTGCCAAGATAGCAGGTAAATGTATTATCGAGCTTATTAAAAAGAATATCAAGCCCCGCGATATCATGACTATCGATGCTTTTAAAAATGCCATTACTGTTGATATGGCATTCGGAGGTTCTTCCAACACGGCCCTGCATCTGCCAGCTATTGCCCATGAAGGGGGCATGAAACTGCCACTTACCCTTTTTGACGAAATATCCGAGAAGGTGCCCCATATCTGTAACATGAGTCCTGCCGGGCCGCACCACCTTGAAGATTTAAATGAGGCGGGCGGTGTCTATGGCATTATGAAGGAGCTTACGAAGAAAAAGCTTATCAACACGAAATGTATGACCGTTACAGGCAGCAAAATAAGCGATCTTTTGAAGAGTGCAGCAGTTGCCGACAGCGAAGTCATTCGTCCTGTCAATAAGCCATACCATGAAAAGGGCGGTCTTGCAGTTCTTACGGGCAGTCTTGCCCCGCAGGGATCTATCGTCAAGCGTATTGGTGTGTCAGAAAGTATCTGGCACTTTGAAGGAAAAGCAAAGTGTTTTAATAGCGAAGAAGAAGCAGGCAAAGCTATCATGGATGGCAGTATATGGGCTGGTGACGCGGTGATTATCCGTTATGAGGGGCCTAAAGGCGGACCGGGTATGCGGGAAATGCTGACACCCACAAGCATCCTTGCAGGCAGAGGGCTTGACACGACCTGTGCTCTCATTACCGATGGGCGGTTTTCCGGCGGCACCCGTGGTCTTTGTGTGGGCCATGTATCACCGGAAGCAGCCGAATGTGGTCCTATCGCATTGGTGAAGAATGGTGATATTATTGAGATAGACCTCAACAAAAAGACTATTCATTTAAAAGTAAGCAAGACCGAAATGGACAAACGCAAGAAGGCCTGGAAGCGGCCAAAACCGAATATTACCGAAGGATATATGGCGCGTTACGCAAAGATGGTAACCTCAGCGGCAACGGGCGCCATTTTTAGATCTGACGGAGAGTAGCCTATTCTACTTTTCCCTGCGGATAGGTTCTGCGATGAAATGAAGGGCGCTGATTGGCTCGCCTGTATGGAAAGAACGTACATGGTTATATGTTGCTTTGTCGGAAACGGTGAAGCGCTCGTGTTGCCGTAAGTGTTCTGCCCATGATTCAATGATAAAGGATTCGATATAATGATCCGGGTTCGTAACGTCCCGAAACAGGTTCCACTTGAAAGCACCGTCGCGCATGCGGATCGATTTTAAAGGACGCATGGCCTCCATAAATGCCTTTGATTGTCCCGGATCTATATGGTATTCGATGACAACGAGGACAGGACCTTCTTCCATAGCCGGTTCAATTTTTCCGATAACTTGCGGCCACCGTTGTACAGGTGTGAGATCAAGGTTGTCGCCGCTTATGAGTCGGTACTGTCGGGTAAGGAGTATTGCCACAACCATCGAGATTGATGTGATGGCAAGGGTTACTGAGATCCCCCACCATGAAGCGATGAGTCCCCAGAGGGCGCTTCCTCCAGCCATGGGGCCGAAAAAGACAAGCATAAAGACGGAGAGGACCCGTCCCCGCACCCAGGAAGGGATTATTGATTGAAGCGATATATTAAAGGTTGATATGAGGATAAGCCATGAAACGCCGCCGATTAAAAGAGCTGTGGCAATAAGTATGTAATTGCCTGAAAAGGCAAGTATAGCTATGGTAAGTCCAAAAAATGCTGTTGATGCGGCAACAAGCTTGTTTAACGAAGATATATGACTTACTCTGGGCAATAGCGCCGCGCCGATGAGCCCGCCTAATCCGAAAAAACCGAAGAGGATCCCGTAACCTGAAGGGCTAAGTCCCAATCGGGATCGTGCAATAATGGGGAGAAACGCCCAGAGGGAACTGCCGAAGAAACTGAAAACGCCGATGTGGATAAGAATAGCCCGTACCTGAGGGGCATTACGGGTATACCGGATACCTGTTTTGATGGCTCCCATGAGACGTTCCGCAGGAAGTGTCTGTTCTGTGGGCTGTCGTTTCCAGAGAAAAAGGGCAAGGAGAACGCCTGAAAAAGAGAGAGCATTGAGAAGAAAGGTGGTGCCAGGGCCGACTATCCCGATAATGATGCCTCCCAGTACAGGGCCTATGACGCGGGCGATATTGAATGCCACTGAGCCCAAGGTGATGGCAGAAGGGAGGTCTTCGCGGGGAATAAGCTCCGGCATGATGGCCTGCCATGCAGGCGCGTTCACTGCTGCTCCGAGACCGAGAACAAAGGTAAAGAGGAGAAGGACGATAGGTGTTATGCTCCCGAGAAGCGTAACAATACCCAACCCTGTTGCAGCGGCAAGCATGAGAAGCTGAGCGGCAATAAGGAGTCTTCTGCGGTCGATGATGTCAGCGAGGGCCCCTGCGGGAAGGGATAGGAGGAAGAAGGGAAGCACCATCGACGTCTGAACCAGAGCAACAATGAGAGGCGCCAGGGTCATTGATGTCATGAGCCACGAGACGCCTACTTCGTGCATCCAGGTACCGATAAGGGATACCACGTTTGCTGCCCAGAGAATCCGGAAGAATGGCGCTCTCATGGCGCCCCATATATGTTTTCTCTCTTTATTATTCATAACACTCTTTGGTACAAATAAAGTTTCAGGATTGTATAGTATAGCAAAATTAACCCCCTCATGGAAAAATTTGTTGTAAATATTGAAGACTTTTAAAACAGTTTTTAATAATATCGAAACAGCAGGATGTACTTTCAATGAAAAGTGTTTCTCTGATATGAAGAAAGGCCCGAAATATGGTAAGTATTATTACCAACTATAAATAAGTACGTGATGAAGAGGGCTTAATGAAAAAGAAGATTATTGATGAAATTATAGGGATCGTAGGAAAAGAAAAGGTCCTTACTTCCCCTGAGGATAGGCAGTGTTATGCCTATGATGCAAGAACAGATGGCGTTATTCCTGATCTTGTTGTGTTCCCATCGTCTGCCGAAGATGTGTCAGGGATACTGAAACTTGCAAACCGCTATCTCTTTCCCGTAATCCCGAGAGGGCAGGGTACAGGCCTCACCGGAGGTTCCATCCCGCTCTCAGGCGGTGTTGTCCTGGTTTTTTCAAGGATGAACCGTATCCTGGAGATCGATACGGAAAACCTCATCGCTGTTGTTGAACCCGGGGTTATCAACTTTGACCTTCAGCAGGAAGCGGCAAAATATGGCCTTTTTTATCCACCCGATCCGGCATCGTACAAATACTCCAGTATCGGCGGAAATGTGGCGGAATGCGCAGGCGGTCCCAATTCGCTGAAATACGGTGTTACCCGTGATTACGTCCTTGGCGTTGAAGCGGTAAAACCTACAGGAGAAATCCTCAACACCGGTGTGAGGACCATGAAGGGCGTTGTCGGCTATGATATTGCACGTCTGTTTGTGGGAAGTGAAGGGACGCTGGGGGTCATCACAAAGATTATCCTGAAACTGATTCCATTGCCTGAGGCAAAGGCAACGATCCTTGCCCTTTTTCAGGAGGTGGAAGAGGCTGCTGAAGCGGTTTCAGCTATTATTGCCGCCAAAGTTGTTCCGTCGACAATAGAATTCATGGATAAGGCGTCAATCGAGTGCAGCGAAAAGGCATCTCCTATGGGTCTTCCCGAAGGGATAGGGGGTCTGCTTCTCATCGAAGTCGATGGTGATAGTGCGTCTATTATGCCGCAAGTCGAGAAAATAAGAGATATTGTCAATGCGAAAAGAGCGATTCAGTGTAATGTGACAGAGGACCCAAAAGAGGCAGATAAGCTCTGGCAGGCCCGTCGTGCTCTTTCTCAGGCCCTATACACAGTTAACCCCGTAAAAATTGCTGAAGATGTTGTCGTGCCCCGTTCACGCATACCGACTCTGATCCATGCCCTGGAAGCGATGGGGAAGAAATTTGATGTTCCCATCCTGAGTTTCGGCCATGCCGGTGATGGCAATTTCCATGTTAATATTATGATCAAGGATACACTGGAAGAAAGGGCAAAAGCGGAAAAAGCCGTAAAAGAGATCTTTGCAGAGGCGATCCGTCTTGGGGGGACCCTGTCGGGTGAGCACGGTATAGGAACGTCAAAGGCGCCATACCTGGCAATGGAGCTCTCACCAGAAGTCCTTGAGACCCTGAAGGCCATTAAAAAGCTCTTTGATCCCAATAATATCCTCAATCCGGGGAAAATATTCATATAAAGCTTCGCAGGTTCCAGGTTACGGGTCGCAGGTGGTATAAATAAATACCCCTGTGTATTCTTTGCCCAAAGACCAGCTCTCAGTTTCATCCCATAGCGATGACTGTTTCCTCTTCTAAAGCGAGTTTTTCACTAAAATTAGTTTATTCC
>PNOF01000051.1 GCA_013824645.1 Syntrophus sp. (in: bacteria)
AGAGAATCAGGATATGCCTGAAAGCCTTTGATCATAGATTGCTTGATCAATCGGTGAAGGAAATAGTGGATGCAGCAAAGAAGACAGGTGCGCAGGTTATCGGGCCGGTACCATTACCGACGAGAATACAGAAATACTGCGTGCTCAGATCCCCCCATATTGACAAAAAATCGAGAGAGCAGTTTGAAGTAAGGACACACAAAAGGTTGATGGACATTGTTGACCCAACGCAACAGACGGTTGATGCCCTTATGAAACTGGAATTGGCGGCAGGGGTTGATGTGGAGATAAAATCCTAGGAGTTTTCTATGGCAGTTACAGACTTGCTGGATATTCAGGGTGCAAAAGTAGGCGAAGTTGAAATCAAGGATGAGATTTTTAATTGCGAGGTAAAACCGCACCTCATTCATGATGTTGTAAAAATGCAGCTTGCAAACAGAAGAAGCGGCACAGTACAGACAAAAACGAGAAAAGATGTGAGCGGCGGCGGAAAAAAACCTTATAAACAGAAAGGGACTGGCCAGGCGCGGCGCGGAACATCGCGGTCACCGCTTATGGTTGGCGGTGGTATAGTATTCGGACCACAGCCAAGAGACTATAGCTATAAGCTCCCGAAAAAGGTCCGTAGGAGCGCCCTGAAGTCAGCTCTCACTGTGCGGTATACCGGATCGAGTATGAAGGTGCTCGATAAACTTGATTTATCGGATATCAGTACAAAGACGTTCAGCGGAATTGTTAAGACCTTAAGCCTCACAAAACCGCTCTTTGTCATTGGTTTAAAGGACGAAACAATTGAAAAATCCGCACGGAACATACCCCATCTTAAGGTTCTCAGAGTTGATGGACTCAACGTGTACGATATTATCAAGCACGATGAGCTTGTCATGACCCTTGAAGCATTGCGGAAAATAGAAGAGGTATTGGCGCCATGAACGAATACGATATTGTAGTGCGTCCTATCATAACAGAGAAGAGTACTCTTTTAAAAGATGCAGGCAATCAGTATGCTTTTGAAGTACAAAGGCATGCCAATAAGATAGAAATCAAGAAAGCCGTAGAAAAGCTTTTCAAAGTAAAAGTGCTTTCAGTACAGGTTTTAAACATGGAAGGAAAAAAGAAGAAACTGGGACGTTTTGCCGGAAAAAAAGCTGACTGGAAGAAGGCAATCGTTAAGCTCAGTCCGAAAGATAAAATAACAATTTTTGAGGGTGCATAATGGGCGTAAAGGAATATAAACCGACCTCTGCCGGCAGGCGCTTTATGAGCGGCCTTACCTTTAATGAGATTACAAAGAAAGAACCGGAAAAAGCATTACTCGCGCCGATTAAGAAAACCGGTGGCAGAAACCACAGCGGTAAGATCACCACACGGCACATCGGTGGCGGGCACAAGAAGAGATATAGAATCATCGATTTCAAGAGGGATAAAGCTGAAATACCCGGCAAGATTCACGGGATAGAGTATGATCCGAATAGATCTGCCAATATTGCCCTCATTCATTATGTTGACGGTGAGAAAAGATATATCATTGCACCCCTTGGTTTAAAAGTGGGTGATATGATTGTTGCGAGTGTAAAACCTGATACGGAAATAAAAGAAGGTAATGCGTTGCCTTTGAAATTTATCCCCCTGGGCACTTTTGTCCATAATGTTGAGATGAAGCCGGGTAAAGGGGGGCAACTTGCCCGAAGCGCAGGAAGCTACGCGCAGCTTGTAGCAAAAGAAGGAACGTATGGTCATGTGAGACTGCCCTCCGGTGGAGTGCGGCTGGTAAACCTATCCTGTACGGCAACCATAGGTCAGGTGGGGAACATTGATCATGAAAATATAACCATCGGAAAGGCGGGTAAGCCGAGATGGCAAGGCATCAGACCGACTGTACGGGGAACGGCGATGAACCCTGTTGATCACCCACTTGGTGGTGGTGAAGGGAGATCGAAAGGTGGAAGGCATCCATGCTCACCATGGGGACAGCTATCCAAGGGTCTTAAAACGAGAAAGAATAAAAGAACGAATAAGTTTATTATAAAACTCAGAGGGTAGGAGGTTTCCGTGGCAAGGTCTCTCAGTAAAGGGCCATATTTAGAAGAGAAACTCGCGAAGAAAGCAGACGAAGCGAAGGAAACAAAGGGCTCAAGGGTTATCAAAACGTGGTCGAGAAGATCTACCATTATACCTGATTTTGTAGGGCTTACCTTCGCAGTTCATAACGGAAAGAAGTTTATACCCATCTTTGTCACAGAGGAAATGGTTGGGCATAAGCTTGGGGAGTTTTCTCCTACAAGGACTTTTCATGGCCATTCTGGCGATAGAAAAGCAAAAGTAGTGAAAAAGAAGGAATAAAACATGGAAATCACGGCAAAAACAAGAATGATTCGGATATCCCCCCGTAAGGTGAGGATTGTAGGTGATTTAATAAGAAAGAAAAATGTCAATGAGGCTATGGGGCTCCTTTCCTACATGCCGCAAAAGGCATCCGTTATTTTGAAGAAACTTCTCGACAGTGCCATTGCTAATGCAAAGCAGAAGAAATATGTCGATATCGACAACCTCTATGTGAAGAATATTATGGTTGATGGTGGGCCGGTGTTGAAAAGGTTTCTTCCGAGAGCCATGGGAAGGGCAACAAAGGTCAGAAAAAGAACGAGTCATATTACGCTCACATTAGACGAATCATAAATCTGGAGGCTAAATGGGTCAAAAAACACATCCAATTGGTTTTAGGCTTGGAACGATCAGAACATGGGATTCCAAGTGGTTTGCCGAGAAAAACTATGCGAAATTCCTCCACGAGGATATAACTATAAAGGCATATCTGAAAAAGAAGCTGTATCAGGCAGGTATTTCAAAAATAGAGATAGAGCGGGCTGCGAATAAGGATAAAAGGGCAAAGATAAATATCTACACATCGCGCCCCGGCCTTGTGATAGGGAGAAAGGGAGCCGAGGTTGAGAACATCAAAAAAGAACTTCAGCGCATAACCGACAAGGAAGTGATCCTCAATATTACTGAAGTAAAGAGACCTGAGGTTGACGCGCAGCTTGTAGCGGAAAATATAGCGCTTCAGATGGAACGAAGGGTTTCCTTTAGAAGGGCCATGAAGAAAAATGTCTTACAGTCAATGAAATTTGGCGCCAAGGGTATTAAAGCAATGTGTGCCGGCAGGTTGGCAGGATCTGAAATGGCAAGGACAGAATGGTACAGGGAAGGTCGGGTACCTCTTCAGACTATCAGAGCTGACATTGATTATGGAACGGCTGTTGCTAATACGAAATACGGCGTCATAGGTGTAAAGGTATGGATTTTTAAAGGTGAAATTTATCAGGAGGCACGGTAATGCTCACGCCGAAGCGAGTAAAATACAGAAAACAGATGAAGGGCAGAATGAAAGGCGTTGCCAGCAGAGGCAATGCAGTTGATTTTGGAGATTTTGGTCTTCAGGCAATGGAGCCCGGATGGGTTACCGCCAGACAGATTGAAGCGGCAAGAATTGCCTTAACGAGATATGTAAAGAGAACAGGCAAGGTATGGATCAGGATATTCCCCGATAAACCGATCACGAAAAAACCGGCTGAAACAAGAATGGGGAAGGGAAAAGGCGCAAACGAAGGTTGGGTAGCTGTTGTCATTCCCGGAAAGGTCCTCTACGAGATTACCGGTGTTCCCGAAGATATGGCCCGGGAAGCTTTAAGAATAGCAGGATTTAAACTTTCTATTGCAACAAGGTTTATTGCAAGAAGCGAGGAGTTATGAAAGGAAAAGAGTTACGAGAGCTTACGAAGGAAGAACTTTCAAAAAAGAAGAAGGACATCAAAGAGGAACTTTTTAATCTGCGGTTCCAGCATTCATCGGGACAACTTGAGAATACTGCACGGATGAAGCTCCTCAAGAAGGATGTGGCAAGAATCGAAACGGCTGTACGTCAGAAGGAATTAAATGCCTAAAGAGGTCCATATGGAATTGAAACGAGAGACGAGCAAGAGAAAAATGGTCGGGGTTGTTATTAAGGATAAGATGGATAAGACCATTGTCGTGGAAGTAGAAAAATTCTTAAAGCACCCCAAATATCATAAGTTCATAAAAAATAAAGTGAGATATAAGGCCCATGATGAAACGAATGCCTGCAAAATGGGTGATGAAGTCATGATTATAGAAGTGAGGCCTCTCAGCAAAGACAAAAGATGGCTGGTAAAAGAAATTGTCAAAAAGGAAAAGCTTTCTTTAGGCGAGAAAGAGGTGGGAAATGATACAGGAGAGATCTAAACTTGAAGTAGCCGATAATTCAGGCGCCAAGAAGCTCGGATGCATTAAGGTTCTTGGGGGTTCAAAGAGGAGATATGGAACAGTTGGGGATATCATTGTTGCTTCAGTGAAAGAAGTTATACCCAATGCAAAAGTTAAGAAAGGCGAAGTGGTAAAAGCGGTTATCGTGAGGACAAAGAAAGAAATCAGAAGAAGCGACGGTTCCTATGTGAAGTTTGATGATAATTCAGCGGTTATTATAAACCAGTACAATGAACCTGTTGGAACGAGAATCTTTGGACCAGTGGCAAGAGAGCTTCGTGCAAAGAAGTTCATGAAGATTGTCTCATTGGCTCCTGAGGTTGTGTGAGGGACAGATGGAAGAAAAACAATATCATGTGAAAAAAAATGACCTTGTGATGGTTACAACAGGCAAGGACAAAGGCAAGACCGGCAAGGTTTTAAGAATAACAAAAAAGAAAGACCGGCTTATCGTCGAGAAAGTCAACATGGTAAAGAGACATGTCAAGCCGACCCAGAAATCAAAGGGCGGCATCATGGAAAAAGAAAGCTCCATACATGTTTCCAATGTCATGCTATTTTGCGAAAAGTGTTCAAAGCCCGTAAGGATAGGCAAGAAGCTCCTTGAAGACGGGAAAAAGGTTAGATTCTGCAGGAAATGTGAAGAGGTTATCGATAAGTAGGAGGCAATAGTTGAAGACAGAGTATATGGAATTTTATGAAAAAGATGTCAGATCGGCCCTCATGAGGAGATTCCAGTATAAGAACGTCATGGAAGTGCCAAAAATCGAGAAGATTACCGTCAATGTAGGGCTCGGTGAGGCACTGCAGAATATAAAAGTCCTTGACAGTGCGGCCGGTGATATTAAGGCCATAACAGGCCAAAAACCGGTTATCACAAAGTCGAAGAAATCCATAGCTTCTTTTAAATTGAGGGAAGGTCAGTCTATCGGTTGTATGGTGACGCTGAGAAGAGAGAGAATGTACGAATTTCTTCATAAACTTGTCCATATCGTTCTTCCCAGAGTGAGAGACTTTAAGGGGGTTTCCCCGAAATCCTTCGATGGGAGAGGCAACTATACCCTTGGGCTGAAGGAACAGACGATTTTTCTGGAAATTGATTATGACAAAATCGACAAAGTAAGGGGTATGAATGTTACCGTCACTACAACGGCAAAGACAGACGAAGAGGGTTTCGAGCTGCTGAAGCTCATGGGAATGCCCTTTAGGACCTGATGGAGGAATAATGGCAAGAAAAGCAATGATCGAAAAGACCCTGAGAACGCCAAAATACAAAGTGAGGTCGCGGAACCGATGTCAGGTTTGCGGCAGACCGAGAGGGTTTTTGCGTAAGTTCCAGATGTGCAGGATATGCTTCAGATTGTATTCTCTCAGGGGAGCAGTCCCAGGCGTAATAAAATCAAGCTGGTGAGGTGGCTATGAGTATGGTAGATCCGATTGCTGATATGCTTACAAGAATAAGAAATGCGATCATGGCACGCCATGAGTTTGTTGACATTCCCTATTCTAATATAAAATTGGCCATATCAAAGATTCTGAAAGAAGAAGGGTATATCAAGAATTATAAAACATTTGTTGATGAGTCGAGAAAGAAATTTCTCAAGGTATATGTCAGTTACGATGAAAACAGCAAGAGTGTCATCACGGGACTGAAACGGCTTAGCAAATCAGGAAGAAGAATGTATGTGAAGGTGGATGGCATACCGAGGCTGAGGAGCAGGATTGGTCTTGTGGTGATTTCGACATCGAAAGGTCTTATGACAGACAGGAATGCAAGCAAAAATAAGGTCGGAGGGGAACCCCTCTTTAAGATTTGGTGAGGTGTTAAATGTCGAGAATAGGTAAAATGCCAATTGTGTTACCTCAGGGGACAAAGCTGGAACTTGTGGGTGGTGAAGTGCGTGTGGCAGGCCCGAAGGGCTCTTTAAAGAGACCTTTTTTAGAAGGGCTGACGCTCAATTTTGCGGGAGATATTATTACCGTACAGCGTAATAGTGAAGATAAGAGGACCAGGAGCTTTCATGGTCTTATGCGGACGTTGATTTCAAATATGGTTGATGGGGTTTCCAAGGGATTTGAGAGAAAGCTTGAGATAGTGGGTATTGGATATCGTGCTGAGCTTCAGGGAAGCAATGTTGTATTCTATCTCGGTTATTCACATCCGATTACGTTTATTTTACCCCAGGGCATAACTGCGCAAATCGAGAAACAGACAGCAGTTACCATTCAGGGTATTGATAAAGAGCTTCTCGGGCAGACAGCAGCAAAGATGCGCGGACTAAGAAAGCCTGATGTCTATAAGAATAAAGGCGTAAAATATGCAGGTGAAGTACTACGGAAGAAAGCAGGCAAAAGCGGGAAGAAATAAGGAGTAAGAGATGCAGACAAAAGACAAAATTGAAGCCCGGGAAAGAAGAAAGAAAAGAATGCGGAAGAAGATCCAGGGTACAAAAGAAAGACCGAGACTTTGTGTCTATAGAAGCTTAGCCCAGATTTATGCACAGCTTATCGACGACTCGGAAGGCAAGGTTATTACCGGCATATCAACGCTTCACAAGGATGTTAAGGCTGCGCTGAAAAGTGGCGGAAACATAGAAGCTGCAAAAAAAGTGGGCGAAACGATCGCTAAAAAGGCAGTAGATATGGGTCTCGTACAGGTTGTATTTGACAGGAATGGTTTTAAATACCACGGACGAATAAAAGCTCTTGCTGATGGTGCACGAGAAGCAGGGTTAAAATTTTAACAGGAGGTTGTGTTGGTTGAGAGAAAGCGAATAGACGCGGGCGAACTCGATTTACAGGACCGGTTAGTTTATATAAACCGTGTTGCAAAAGTAGTAAAGGGCGGAAGGAGATTCAGCTTCAGCGCAATCGTCGTTGTTGGTGATGGAAACGGACGCGTTGGTTTTGGTCTTGGAAAAGCGAATGAAGTACCGGATGCAATACGGAAAGCTGTCGAAAGAGCTAAAAAAGGTCTTGTCGAAGTCTCCCTTGCAAAAGGCACGATCCCCCATGAAATAATGGCAAAATATGGAACGAGCCAGGTATTCATGAAGCCTGCAAACGAGGGTACGGGTGTTATCGCCGGTAAGGCGGTGCGGGCCGTTGTCGAAGTGGCAGGTATCACGAATATATTAACGAAGTGCTATGGCTCGAGAAATTATCATAATGTAGTAAAGGCCACTATAAAAGGTCTTGCAATGCTGAAATTGCCTGAGACGGCTTTGAAACAAAGAGGGAAGCTGAAGGGCGAGGAGGGGTGAGGTGAGCCATCTCAAAATAAAATGGACAAAAAGCTATATCTGTTGCACTGATGATCAGAGGGCAACGGTAAAAAGCCTCGGGTTTAAAAGACTTTATGAGGAAAAAACGGTAAAGAATTCGCCTGAGATACGTGGCATGGTAAAAAAGGTGATGCACCTTGTGACCGTTTTGGAGGATGTTCAATAAATGAAACTATCAGATCTAAAACCAATTCCAGGGTCAATAAAAAAGCGAAAAAGAGTTGGAAGGGGAACGGGCTCCGGTCATGGAACCACGGCAGGATATGGAAATAAAGGACAGCGCTCAACGAGCGGCGGTACAAAAGCCAAGGGTTTTGAAGGCGGTCAGATGCCTCTTACGAGGAGGATCCCCAAAAGAGGATTCAAAAATCCCTTTAGAAAAGAATACGCCATTATCAGTATTGATGATCTCAATGTCTTTAAAGGAAAAGATAAGGTGAGTGTTGAGGATATCCTTCAGGCCGGTTTTGTAAAGAAAATGAAAGATGGCATAAAACTGCTTTCCGGCGGAGAGATCGATTTTCCTATAAAAGTTGTTGTACACAAGGCTTCCAAAAAGGCAATTGACAAGATAAAATCACTGGGTGGCGATGTAGAGGTCTTAATTTAATGAGCGGTTTCCAAAATATTGGAAAGATTCCTGAGCTGAAGCGGAGAATCATTGCAACGCTCCTATTGCTTGCTGTTTATCGCCTTGGTGTGAATATACCGACACCGGGTCTGGACAGCAATGCTCTTGCCGGTCTTTTCGAGAAAGCAAAAGGAACAATACTCGGCTTCTTTGATATGTTTGCCGGCGGCGGATTAGAGCGGCTTTCCATATTTGCTCTTGGTATTATGCCATATATTAGCGCATCTATTATACTTCAGCTCCTTACCGTCGTTGTCCCCACACTTGAAAAGCTTTCCAAGGAAGGTGAGGCGGGAAAGAAGAAAATAACTCAGTACACCCGGTATGGAACGGTATTGATAAGCCTTATTCAGGGTTTTGGTATTGCCATGTATCTGGAGAATCTACCCTTGGAAACAGGCGGGTCTATTGTCTATAATCCCGGATGGACCTTTAGGCTCATGACGATGATTACCCTCACTGCCGGAACATCTTTTATTATGTGGCTTGGCGAACAAATCACTGAAAAGGGTATTGGAAACGGTATATCACTTATCATTTTTGCGGGGATTGTGGCAAGGCTCCCCAACGCCATCGCAAGCACAGGGACGCTTGTCAACTCCGGTGAATTAAACTGGTTCTTTGTTATATTACTTTTGGCGGTGGTTGTCGGTGTTGTTGCCTTCATTATCTTTATGGAAACTTCGCAGAGGCGTATACCCGTACAATACGCAAAACGCGTGGTAGGACGAAAGATGATGGGAGGGCAGACGACGCACCTGCCGCTCAAAGTCAATACAGCCGGGGTTATCCCGCCTATTTTTGCGTCATCAATCATTATGTTTCCTGCAACAATAGCGAGTTTTATACCCAACGAAACAGTGAAAAGTTTTGCTCAGATGTTAACTCCGGGCTCACTCCTACATGAGATTGTCTATGTAGGTTTTATTATCTTTTTCTGTTATTTTTACACAGCAATCGTTTTTAATCCGGACAGCGTGGCTGATAATATGAAGAAATACGGCGGATATATTCCAGGCATAAGGCCAGGAAAGAGGACTTCAGAGTATATTGATAAGATACTCACAAGGATAACCCTTGTCGGGGCGTTGTATATATCATTCGTCTGTGTCCTCCCGACGATCTTAATGAAACAGTTCAATGTTCCTTTCTATTTTGGTGGAACTGCGCTTCTCATTGTCGTTGGTGTCGCTCTTGATACTGTTCAGCAAATTGAGTCCCACCTGATTCTCAGACACTACGATGGGCTTGTCAAGAAGTCTCAGAGGATAAAAGGGAGAAGATGATTATGTTTAAACGGTCTGTGGCCAGTACGTTACGGCTTGTAAGCTCTGTATTGTAAACCACAGAATGAGATAGTAATAATTGCAGAATGGTTATAATAAGGAGCAAAAAAGAAATAGAGAAGATGCGCATTGCAAGTGTAAGGGCCATGGAAATACTCCTTTACTTGAAAAGTTTTGTGCGGGAAGGGATTAAAACAATAGAGTTGGAAATGCTCTGTGAAAAGAAACTGAAAGCAATGCACAATACGGAACCTGCATTCAAGGGTTACTATGGTTATCCCTATTGTCTTTGTATTTCAATAAATGATGAAGTTGTTCACGGTATGCCGGGAGAGCGAGTGATAAAAGAGAGTGACATTGTCAGTATTGATTTTGGTACCCTTTATGATGGTTACTATGGAGATACTGCTGTGACCTATGCTGTGGGTACAATATCGAAAAGTGTAGAAAAGCTCCTTACTGTTACGGAAAGTTCACTTTTTCAAGGAATAGAAGAAGCAAAGGAAGGCAACAGGCTCCATGATATTTCCTATGCCGTTCAGGCATGTGTTGAAGAAGCAGGGTTTTCTGTTGTGCGTGACTTTGTTGGCCACGGGATCGGCAGACGTCTCCATGAAGAGCCTCAGCTTCCTAATTATGGAGAAAAGGGTACTGGAATCAGGCTGAAACCAGGGATGGTCTTTGCTATAGAACCCATGGTAAATATGGGGGGAAGTGAAGTGTTTGTTAGGGAAAATGGATGGACAGCGGCAACAAAAGACGGGAGCCTCTCTGCTCACTTTGAACATACAGTGGCAATCACGGAAAACGGTCCCGAAATACTGAGTAAACCATAGAGGATGAATGCCTAAAGGCGAAGGAATAGAAATTGAAGGAACTGTGATTGAGCCCCTACCCAATGCAATGTTCAGGGTGGAGCTTCCCAACGGACATAAAGTGCTCGCCCATGTATCAGGTAAGATGCGTATGCATTATATCAAAATACTAAGAGGAGACAAGGTTGTTGTGGAGCTTTCGCCATATGATCTAACAAGGGGCAGAATTATTTACAGGGTCAAATAGGAGGGAAAGATGAAGGTAAAACCTTCTGTAAAAAAGAGATGTGATAAGTGCAAGGTTATCAAAAGAAAGGGTGTTCTCAGGGTAATATGCGAAAACCCGAAGCATAAACAGAGACAGGGTTAAGGAGGCATAAGGTGGCAAGAATTGCTGGTGTTGATATACCGAGAGAAAAACGGATAGAGATAGCACTGACGTACATATTCGGTGTTGGGCGAACTCTCTCGAACAGGATCCTTTCCGAAGCCGGGATTAATCCGAACACAAGGACTAATGCACTTTCAGAAGAAGAAGTTGCCAAGATCAGGGAAATTCTGGAGAGGAATCACAAGGTTGAAGGCGACTTACGGAAGGAAGTGAGTATTAATATCAAGAGGCTCATGGATATAGGATGTTACAGGGGCCTTAGACATAGAAAGAGTTTACCGGTAAGAGGTCAGAGGACGCGGACGAATTCAAGGACCAGAAAAGGCCCGAGAAAGACTTCAATGAAACGAAAATAATGAGGTGGTAGATGGCAAAGGCAAAAAAAAGCACGAAGAAGAAGATTAAGAAAAACATACCCATTGGAGGGGCTTATATACAGTCAAGTTTCAATAATACGATTATTACCATTACAGACCCCCGGGGCAATGTTGTGTCGTGGTCGAGCGGAGGCGTTGTTGGATTTAAAGGATCACGTAAGAGTACCCCCTTTGCTGCCCAGCTTGCCGCAGAAAACGCTGCAAAAAAAGCCATTGAGAACGGCATGAAGACCGTAGATGTCTATGTAAAGGGACCTGGGGCGGGCAGGGAAGCAGCATTACGGGCGCTTCAAAGTACAGGATTGAAAATCCACCTGATAAAAGATATTACCCCAATACCACATAACGGGTGCAGACCACCCAAACGAAGAAGAGTGTAAGGAGGCGGGCATTGTCAAGATATGTAGGACCATCATGCAGGTTGTGTAGGAGAGAAGGAATTAAGCTTTTCCTCAAAGGGGAGAGATGTTATACCGAGAAGTGTGCCATGGAAAAGAGGAACTACCCGCCGGGTCAGCATGTTGATACGAAGAGTAAGTTCCAGGAATATGGCTTGAGACTCCGGGAAAAACAAAGAGTGAGAAGAATCTATGGCCTTAGCGAGAAACAGTTTAGACGCTTCTTCGCGATGTCTGAAAGAAAAGAAGGCATTACAGGGACCAATTTCCTCGTTTTCTTGGAGAGACGAATTGATAACATGGTGTACAGACTTGGATTTGCTACTTCAAGGAAAGAAGCAAGGCAGCTTGTGTCGCACAACCACATCACGGTGAATGGAAAGAAGGTGAGCGCACCGTCTTATATTGTGAAGGCAGGAGATGCAATAGAAGTAAAACATAAGGACCTGCCGAGTGTCCAAAATGCCCTTGAATCGGTGGTAAGAAGAGGACTACCTTCATGGATCGAGCTTGATAAAGAAAATATGAAAGGTATCATAAAGCTTCTCCCGACAAGAGAAGATATTACGATGCCTATCAAAGAACAACTCATCGTGGAGTACTACTCAAGATAGTCTATTATGCCCCAAGGAGGGTACGTACATATGTTTGAAAAAAATTGGCAGGAACTAATAAAACCCACGAAGATTGAGATCGAGAAGAGGGAAGAGAGTTATGTAAAGTTTTTTACAGAGCCCTTTGAACGGGGTTATGGAATAACTATCGGCAATTCCCTGAGGAGAGTGCTCCTTTCATCGATTATGGGTGGTGCCATTACCTCTGTCTGGATTGACGGAGTGGACCATGAGTTTTCAACTATCAGGGGTGTCAAGGAAGATGTCACAGAGATCACGTTGAATCTGAAAAAGGTTGTTTTGAAGCTGACCGATGATAAACCCGCGTTTTTAAAGATTGATGTAAAGGGAAAGAAAGTCGTAAAGGCGGGCGATATTACTCATGACAGTAACGTGGAGATTATGAATCCGGACATGCACATTGCCAATTTGAGTAGCGATGGAAAGTTGTATATGGAAATGAAAGCGAAACTTGGAAGAGGCTATGTCACTTCCGAATCGAACGTTGACGAGAGTGATCCTCTCGGTACCATACCGATTGACTCAATTTTTTCGCCCATCAGAAAGGTAAGCTACACCGTAACGCAGGCAAGGGTTGGTAGAAGAACTGATTACGACAAACTTATCATGGAAATATGGACGGACGGCAGCGTCAACCCCCTTGATGCACTTTCCTTTGCCGCAAAGATCATTAAGGAACAGATGCGCATCTTTATAAACTTTGAAGAATTGGAAGAATCCGATACTATTGAAGAAAGATCAATCGATAGGCAGGATATCAATGACAACCTGTACCGGAGTGTCGACGAGCTGGAACTTTCCGTGAGAAGCGCAAATTGCTTAAAAAATGCCGATATCAAGTATATTGGTGAATTGGTGCAGAAAACCGAGCAAGAGATCCTCATGACGAAAAATTTTGGCAGGAAATCCCTGAACGAAATAAAAGAGATTCTTTCCTGTATGGGTCTCAGGCTTGGCTTGAAACTGGATAGTTTTCCTTTGCGGGAAGATCTCGACAAGATGGTGCTTAAGAAAAAAGATCACATATAGAGGTTTATTATGAGGCATTTGAATAGGGTAGCGAAACTGAACAAATCGAAAAGTCACAGAAAGGCACTTTTGCAGCACCTTGCCAATGCCCTTTTCGAGCATGAGAGGATAAAGACGACAGGTCCCAGGGCTATGGAGTTGAGAAGGGTCGCTGAGAGGCTTATAACGCTGGCAAAGAGAAAAGATCAGCACGCCATGAGACTTGCTTTTGCCTTCTTACGGGACAAAGAAGTGGTAAGAAAACTGTTTACCGATATTGGAGACCGGTTCAGCGCAATCAATGGTGGTTATACCAGGGTCTTGAAGATCGGTAATAGAAAAGGCGATAATGCCCCTATGGCGCTTATCGAACTTACCGTGAGGAAAGAGAAGGAAGAGAAAAAAGAGAAAACTAAGGAAGCAAAAGAAGCCAAGAAAGAAACAAAGGTCAAAAAAGAAGCCAAAGAAGCGAAAGTAAAGAAAGAAACCAATGCCGCAAAAGAACCTAAAGTAAAGAAAGAACCGAAGGCAAAGAAAGAAGCTAAAGCAGAAGCTAAAGCAGAAACAAAAGAACCGAAAGAGAAGAAACCAAGAAAGAAGAAAGAAGAAGCAGTAAGCAAAGAAGTAAAACAGGAAGATCTCGCATAGTAGACCACTGGGAGATCGTTCAACGGCAGGACAACGGACTCTGACTCCGTGAATCAAGGTTCAAATCCTTGTCTCCCAGCCAAATAAAATCATGGGGTTGCGATAAGTCGTAGCCCCTTTTGATATTTATAGGTAACATATAGGTAACTTCCTGAAGAGAAAACCGTTCATCTTGTGCTTTGCGTACTTGTAATCAAATAAGACTTATGATAAGTCTACCCAAGTGACGAGAAACTGCTTTATCCGCAACACATGTCCAATGTTAGTAAGATGTTTCTGACAAATGGGAGATTGTTAATCGTAGGGAGGATAAAATGTCAAAAGATTATCGTCTTGAATTATTTCAGAATGCAATTGATTCATTAGATGAAAGCGTAGAGTACTACAAAATCTCAATTGAAGATGAATCAAAATATAAGTTTTGCATTATATTGTTATTCCATTTTATGGAATTAATTCTAAAACATCTTGTAGAACTTCAAAATCCCTTGTTATGCTATCAAAAGCCATTCAGCAAAAACATTATTAAGGAAAAAACCATTACATGGGGTCAGGCAGTTCAAGTATTGTTAAATTGCAATATTATTATTGATGATGGCACTCGCAAACATTTAAAGAATCTGGCTAACCTTAGGAATGATATCATTCACTACAAATTTCAATATAATACCTCAGAAATAAGGAACTTATTAATAAATATTTTTTCCGATATGAGAGAGATATATGAGAAGGTGACAGACAAGGACTTTTATATTGATACAGAAGATACTACTAAAATACTCTTAGATGAAATAGAAGGAGGATATCTTAAGGATTTGCATTTGGCACAGGCCGAGGCAAAAGAAGTTGCAGATGGTCATGAAGTATATGCTTGTAATATATGCGGTGAAGATCAAACTGTCAATATCAATGCCGGAGAATACTATTGCCATTTTTGTGGAGATACAGATAGTGATAAAGAATGCGTAAGGTGTGGGCAAGAACTCCGAGAAACTGAATTAATAAAGTTTGGTGAAACAAATGATGGTGATTCCATTTTTATTTGTGAAAATTGTAATGATGATATTGAAAAGGAATAAATTGCCTCTTACTCTCTGAAAACCCTCTAGTATCAACGCCTATATGCGACTCAGAAAAATATTCCCCAGGTACAGAAACGCAAGAACCGAATAAACTGAGAACACTGCCTTGATCAACTGGATCAAGGCAGTGTTTTTTGTTGTTAGTTTGAAAGGGCTGAATTATGGTTTTCCAGCCTTTCTCTATAGTCGGCTTCAGTGGTGGACTTGTAACTGGTTAGACCATCAATAAAATCAATTGTATCTTCAAGCCGATATCTAATGGACCGTCGTCCCATACGTACAAAAAGTGCACCACGGCCATATATCCGATCCTGTTCTGCTGTGGATTCGCTTTTACCTGTTAACTCGCAATACTGCTGTTGATTTAGCAATGGTGGGTACTTCTTGACAATTGCTTGAAAAAGATCACTATTCATTATATATCTCCTATTTTTATGGGCTACACTGTGCCCTAATTGGTTTGTATAAGCAGTGTGCCTTTACGAAGCCTTGCTGCGTCTGACTTCATAAAGGTATGTGCCTAGATTGTGCATTTGATTTTAACTATTTTTCATCGGGAAATTACTTAAAGAAATGCCTATTGAATATTAAATAGACTTTCGTATATCTGACTCAATCACGGTTTTCATTCTGTACCACCTCCTTTCTTAATTAAAATAATTCTGTAATGAGCATGTGTTGATTAGTGAGTTGGATATTAATAAATAGACCATATCCTCCTATACATAAAAAATGTGACTCAATATTTCTTCCATGCTCGGTTCAGACTAAAAACGAAAACCCCATTTTTTACACTACTCCTTCCTTAGAGTGCAGAAAACAAAAAAGACTTCTATGCAACCTCTTAAGATATGTGCAAAGAAAGAGACTCAGGTTCTTTGCTTAATTGTACTTTAAATTTAAACTGATTTATCTTTGGAATATTGCCTCATAAATCCATTTTTAATTATGAGATGGATGATAATTCCCAGTTACTTTACTAATTGCTGATGATCGGAGGATTTCCGAGTACCAGAAGAAATAAAGGCCATTTTATTGAATGCCTCCTGTTGCTTTTCTGATAGTACCTTCTTTACTTTAAGTTCATCTTTTCTATAAGGCATAAATTGATAAAGAGGACAGTGTTGACTTTCACAATCTACCTTCCCATCAGAATAGTTTCCAGTGCATTCATAGCAATCAGCAAGTATTGCCTTAGTAGGACTAAGTTTTTTACCTGAAAGAAAATCTATGTATTCATTTCTACCTAAAGCTTTCTTAAATTTCTTTTTCATATGATCTATATTTTCCATTAAACTTCCTTTTTATTTATTTGTTTTCTAATCTTGATAATTTCCTGTAGTTTTCTAAAAGAGTTACTTTTTTTTCTTCTATAAGAATAAATTAAACTTAATCTCAAGATTTCCTTTCTTATCCAGAAAAAACAACCAGAGTAAGAAAGAAAATTTATGAGATAGATTTTAATGAATTAAAATTCTTAGTAAAAATAGAAGTAGATTTTATTCAATTAGAGTTATTACCAAAATTAGAAGTATTTTGTAGTTTTTACTTTAATTTTCTTATCAATCCTTTTCTTAAAATCAATATTACACAGGCTTCTACTTTAAAGTTATTCTTATTTACTGTATATATAGAGTTTAAGAGGTGATTTTAATGATTTCAATAAGTTATAAACAATAGTAGTATACTTATATATATTATTATAGGAAAATTAATTAGGCTATGAAGGTTCAGGAATAGGTATAAAAAAACTGTTCAATTTATCATGACGTAAGTTCATGATACTTCTTTCATAAGAATTGATATCTTCTCCTCTTCCTATTTTTTCTCTTAT
>PNOF01000052.1 GCA_013824645.1 Syntrophus sp. (in: bacteria)
CAACACTCTCAGCCTCAAGGAAAATCTGAAAAAAGGGAGGGAGAACATAAAAAGTAGGGTGACGAAAAGTTAAGAAAAGTTGCCCCCTGAGGGACGCGAAACAATACTGGTGGTGGTGGAGGATGAAGAACAGATCCTGACAATCAACAAAGCCTTTCTTGATACACAGGATATACGGTACCCACCGCCAGTCAACCAGGGGAAGCGATCATTCTTTGCGAAAAATATCAGAGGATATATATACCTTCTCATCACCGAATGTAGTCCTGCCCACGATGAACGGTAAGGAATTAGAAGAACGGATCGAGAAACTCAAACCCGGTATTGAGGCCCTTTTCATGTCTGGTTATACAGTTGATATCATCGCCCGCCATGGTGTTCTGGCTGAGGGCGTAACCTTTATTCAAAAACCATTTATGATGGATGATTTTCTCAGAAAGGTCCGGAAGGTATTGGGACACAAACACAATATAGACAAAAAGAGGAATCCTTATTAAGGGACCGTTAAATAAATAAATGATGAGCAAGGGATAAAACAGGTAAACATCTTTTCAGACGCGACATACCCGGTTCACCGGCGCCTGGCTGTTTCCGATACACAACTCTTGACAAGATCTCCGTCAATATGATGTCCTGTAAGGGCAGTGTTATGAAAAACCAAACATGAGGACGTAAAGATCAATGGACAAGGAAGGGCTTTTAATCAGAAACGAAGGCACTGTCGGAACAGACCCTGCCCACTGGAGCGCCAGAAAACTCCGTGGCGTCCTCAAAAAAGCCGAAAAAAAGATTGGAGAGCTTAAAGAGTCCGAGAAGAAACATAAGAAATCTCAGAAGATACTCGAAAAACTGACCCGTGCGCTCAAAGAACGCGTCAAGGAATTAAACTGCCTCTATGCGATTTCGAGCATCGTTGAAAAACAGGGATTGACCCTGGAAGAGGTCCTCCAGGGGACAGTCGATATAATTCCCAACGCCTGGCAGTATCCTGAAATAACCTGTAGCCGTATCGTACTGGGAGAGAGGGAGTTCAAGAGCGCCCATTTCATAGAAACGGTCTGGCGGCAATCACAAAGGATTGTTCTCCACGGAGCAAAAACCGGATTTCTGGAAGTCTTCTATAATAAGGAGAAGCCCCGTGAGGCTGAAGGACCTTTTCTGAAAGAAGAGAGAAGTCTTATCAATGTCATCGCTGAAAGAATAGGGGAAATTGTTGAAAGAAAAAATGCTCAAGAAGCTCTCCAGGAGAGCGAATCAAAGAATCGCGCCCTTCTCGATGCCGTACCCGATTTGATGTTTCAGATCAACGGGAAAGGTGAGATAATGGGGTTTCATGAAGGGCAATTTGAAATTCCACGGGATTTCTCTCAGCGACTCGTTGGTAAAAATATATATGCCATACCGGAAGTAAGAACAGTGCTCTCGAAGCGCATCCTCGATCAGGTAATGACCTACGCGAGGCGTACCCTCGAAACAGGAAAGGTGCAGGTCTTTGAACAGCACATCTCGCATAACGGTGAAAGGAGGGACGTCGAAGTGCGCATGGTCGTCTATACAAATAATAACACTCTTGGCATCGTCAGGGATATTACAAGGAGGAAGCGCCTTGAAAGTGAGATCCTTGAAATCAGTGGAAGAGAGCAGAGAAGAATCGGCCAGGACCTCCATGACAGCCTTTCTCAGCATCTTGCCGGTATTGGTTTCATGGGAAAAGCTCTTGAAAAGAAAATTATCGGACATCAGCCCCTGGAGCGATCCGATGTCACTGAAATCGTGAGTCTTATTGATCAGGCCATTACTCTGACGAGAAGTTTTGCGCGAGGTCTTAACCCCGTCAGATTTGAAGCTGATGGACTTATCATGGCCCTTTCCGAATTAACTGTTAATGTTGAAAAGCGTTTCGGCATATCATGTTCTTTTGAATATTCACAACAAATACAAATAGAAGATAATGCCGTGGAAACACACCTCTATAGAATTGTCCAGGAGGCTTTAAATAACGCCATCAAACACGGTAAGGCCCATACGGTGGCAATTAAACTCCACCAGGACCACAACACCTGCACCCTGACTGTTGAGGATGATGGCTGCGGCATTGGCAATGCCGTCAATCACAGGAAGGGTATGGGCTTGAATATAATGCGGTACAGGGCTTCTATGATAGGGGCCTCGCTTGATATAAGAGACGGAGAGCGGGGGGGGACAACCCTCACCTGTTCATTTCAAAATATTAATGATGTATAATAAGAAATTAAGATAAGTGCACAGACGAGAAGAGGAGACAGAAATGAGTAAACAAAAGGTATTGATTGTTGATGATCATCCGATACTTCGCAAAGGACTTGCGATGCTTATTAATCAAGAACCTGATCTTGTCGTAATCGCTGAAGCAGACAATGCGCAGAAAGCTCTTGAAATGATCGACAAACACAAACCTGACATGCTTATTGTTGACATATCCCTGCCCGGCATAGATGGTATTGAATTGATAAAAACCGTTAAGCTCCGTTATCGGAACCTGCCTTCTCTTGTTGTGTCCATGCACGACGAATCACTTTTTGCTGAACGGGCACTTCGTGCGGGAGCGAGAGGGTACATCATGAAACAGGAAGCCTTGGAAAGAGTGCTCGTCGCCATTCGCAGGATCCTTGCCGGAGAAATATTCGTCAGCGATAGGATCACGACAAATATGCTTGAAAAGCTTGTTTCCAGTGATGGAAAGGCAACAAACTCAGCTGTCGGTCTTTTAAGTAACCGGGAACTGACGGTTTTGAGGATGATCGGCCAGGGCATCAAAACGAGTCAGATAGCGGAAAAACTCCATTTGAGTGTCAAGACAATCGAATCCTATCGTTCCCATATTAAGGAAAAACTTAAACTCAATGACGGCACCGATCTTCTCAAATACGCCATACAATGGGTACAAAACGCCACCTGATAAGTGCAATGCTGATGGGGAAACCATGACCCGGCAGAATTTAACCTATATTGCGCCCGCTCTTATTTCGACTCTTTGCTCATGAAACATATAATAACACTTTAGACCTTTCAATTCGCCATTGTGCCCCTTTGTCTACTCTGACATAGGGCTTTTTAATAGGGTTTTACACTATATCGTTATAGGGTTTTCCCTATACGATTAACATCTTTTGCCTGATTGTAAAACTTATTAATATCGGGTTTTATATTAATACTTTTTCTTGTAGATTCCCATGGACTTATTTCCGAGGTTTTCTGCCGGTCTTAAACTGTGGGTGTCTTCCATGAGTGCCTGGCCTTTGATGGTATACATGGGTGCATAAAATGTACAAATTCAATATACGGAGGTTTAACAGATGTCTGTAATCGGTGATGTGATTGAAAAAATCAAGCAGCAGGATCCTTACGAATTTGAATTCCATCAGGCGGTTGAGGAAGTGCTTCTTACCCTCGAACCGACAACAAAAAAACACCCCGAGTTTGTCAAAGCAAAAATTTATGAAAGGATTGTCGAGCCTGATCGCACAATAACCTTTCGCGTTCCCTGGACAGATGATAAAGGCGATGTCCACGTTAACAGAGGATTCAGAATACAGTTTAATAATGCCATTGGCCCCTATAAGGGAGGACTCCGCTTTCATCCTTCCGTCAACCTCAGTATATTGAAATTTCTTGGTTTTGAGCAGATTTTTAAGAATTCCCTGACTACCCTTCCTATGGGTGGGGCAAAAGGCGGATCTGATTTTGATCCCAAGGGAAAATCGGATGCTGATGTGATGAGATTTTGTCAGTCATTCATGCGTGAGCTATTCCGTCATATCGGTCCCGACAGAGACGTACCTGCCGGAGATATCGGAGTAGGCGGTCGTGAAATAGGATACATGTACGGCTACTATAAGAAGCTCGTCAATGAGCATACCGGAGTTCTTACGGGAAAGGCACTCGCATACGGAGGAAGCTTGGTACGACCTGAGGCGACCGGCTATGGTTGCGTCTATTTTGCCGCAGAAATGCTTGCCACCCGCGGCCTCGATTTTAAGGGGAAAACCGTTGCCATAAGCGGTTCCGGAAACGTTGCTCAATATGCTGTGGAAAAGGTAAATGAGCTTGGCGGGAAAGTCATTACTCTCTGTGACTCCAGCTCTACCATTCTTGATGAAGAGGGTATAGATCTTGAAAAATGCGGCTATATCATGGACTTAAAAAACGAAAAGAGAGGCCGGATCAGCGAATATACTGATAAATACTCCAATGCTGTCTGTTACATCGGTGACAGCGTATGGGATGTTATCAAGAATCAGGGCATCAAAGTCGATATAGCGCTGCCATGCGCCACACAAAACGAATTAGATGAAGGTCATGCGGAAGCATTGGTTAAAAACGGTTGCATATGCGTTGCGGAAGGCGCCAATATGCCATCTACACCGGAAGCAGTACGCGTCTATCAGGACAATAATGTCCTCTTTGGCCCCGGCAAAGCAGCCAATGCCGGCGGCGTAGCAACATCGGGTCTTGAGATGAGCCAGAACAGCATGCGGTTTTCCTGGCCTCGTGAAGAAGTGGATGCACGGCTGCTCCAGATTATGAAGAGTATTCATCAATCTTGTATCGATGCGGCAGACGTGTACGGAAAGAAAAAAAATGACTACGTACTGGGAGCCAATATAGCTGGTTTCTTAAAAGTAGCCAGGGCCATGCTTTCCTACGGCATCGTATAACGAAGACGCTTAACTACGATCAGAATAGGTTAATGTTTTGAACCCTGACGGTCCTTGCAGGTTTTTCTGAAAGGACCGTCAGGACCAATCTCTCAGCTTTGATATTATACTTATAAATAAAAAGCCCTTAAAAACTCATTACTCCGGATCAGTCCTATCTTTCCCTGCGGGTGGGCATAGCAGATAGGACTGAAAGCAGTTCCGCACAGACCACAAAAACAAAAACCGAAAAATAGACCCAGAGCAGGAAGGCTATAAATGCTCCATAGGTGCCGAAAAAGGTCGTATACCTCCCCAGTGAGAGGATAAAATATTTGAAACAGTATTTTCCCATATACCAGAAAAACGCACCGGAAATGGTTGATATGAGGAGCATTTTTTTATCCCTTATGGGTGTCAGAAAATAATATAAGAGATAAAAAAAGATAAAGGCAAAGCACATGTCAAAGAGGGCAAAAAGATACACAATCGGAGTTTTGGTTATGGCTCCTCCAAAGGCTTTCATAAACTTGGCCTGAAGGATAACCGAAAAGATAAAGCTGAAAAAGAGGAGCGTCTGCAGAACAGAGAAGAGGAGCGTCAGGAACAACTCCTCGCCTTTTCCCTTAAGAAAACCTTTTGTTTTGCTGCCAAATATTATCTGGAAGGAAGGACGTATCACAGCAAAGAGTCTCGATGTAAAGAAGAAGAGAAAAATAAGTCCCAGCGGACCGGAAAGTCTTTTTGATACAGATATGACATTTAATTCCTTAAGGATCTTTTTTACAATTAGGGTATTATACGGTGCGGGCACGATGCTCGTGACGAAGGTTTCCAGTTGCGCCGCGGGATTGCTCAGATCGATGATATAGCCGAGAATAAAGATGGAAAAAAGGGTAAAGGGAATAAAGGTGAGGAGCACATAAAAGGAGATGGAAGAAACGATGATGTTCCCGCAGTCCCGCTGATACTTCTTAAAAAGTGCCTTAATAATGCCGGTAACAGATAATGTTTTTTTCACAGCCAATCCTGTGTAATGCTGTTTATGGGCCATAGGTCATATTGGCTATAGGCAAAATGTTTTCATCGTCCCTCGTCCTAGTCCTGCCTGTAGGACGGTCGTCTCATCGTCCATCGGTTTGTCCATCTTTAACCTTGCACCCGTTTTATCATCCTATTCGTATCCTCGGGTCTGCTAAGGCATAACAGATATCGGCAATAAGGTTACCAAGAAGCGTGAGGAATGCGCCGATTATGAGGATACCCATGATTGTGGGATAATCCCTGGCCATGACACTCATATAGAAAAGCTGTCCCATGCCGGGAATAGAAAAGATACTCTCAAGAATGACGCTCCCGCCGATGAGCCCCGGCACAGAGAGACCGAGAATAGTAATAACAGGAAGAAGGGCGTTTCTGAAGGCGTGCTTTCTCAGCACCATACTTTCGGGAAGACCCTTGGCGTATGCAGTCGTAATGTATTCCTGGCGGAGCACTTCAAGGAGGCTGTTTTTCATGTATCGGGAAATGCCCACAAGACCGGATAAGGCCGTTATAAACACAACGAGAACGATATGCTGTGCAAGATCGAAGACCTTTCCTATTGCCGAAAGTTCATCGTAATTAAAAGATTTGAGCCCTGAGATAGGCAGGACCTCAAGATAGACACCGAAAAACATCATGAGGAGCAGCGCAAGCCAGAACCCCGGCATGGCGTAACCGGCGAAAACAAAAGTTGTGAGGGCTTTATCGGCAAAACCGTCCTTGTAGCGGGCGCCGTAAACCCCGATGGGGATGCCTATGAAAAAGATGAGCGCCATAGAAAGCACATCGATGGTGATGGTAATGGGCAGCCTCTCTTTTATCTTGTCGATGACGGGTCTGTGATCCTGAGCAATGGAGGTGCCGAAATCAAGTTTTACAAACCTCTTCAGCCACATCCCGTACTGAACATGGAGCGGCTTGTCAAGGCCGTAGAGGACCCTGATCTGCTCGCGGGCTTCCTTGGTCACCTTCGGATTCATCTCTGAGCCGAGCACATCGGGCTCGCCGGGCGGCAGATGAATGACCACAAAGGAAATGAGGGTGATGCCGAGGAGCATAGGCACCATAAAGAGGAGCCTTTTAAGGAGATAGCGCAGCATTGGCCTTATACCTCCTTTGTTCTTCCGGTACATACCATTTCTCGACATTGTAACCGATGCCGGCAGGAGCAGGCTCTATCCCTTTAATGCGCTTCTGTATTGCCAGGGTCGCATAAGGAATAAAAAGGAACGTATAGGGCTGCTCCTCAGCGAGGATCTCCTGGAGACGGAAGTAGCACTTTTTTCGCTCTTCTTTGTCGAAGGTATGCCGGGCCTTTACAAGTAATTCATCAGCTTCCTTGTTTTCAAATGATATGAAATTGAGTTCTTTTGGCCCCTGCTTCGAGGAATGCCAGATATCAAAGAGGTCAGGATCGGATTGCGGGATTGTCCACCCAAGGATAACAGCCTCAAAGTTCTTTTTATCGATAAATTCATTAATGAAACTTGCCCACTCGATAACACGGATCTTCACGGTGATACCGATCTCAGATAGCCGCTTCTGTATAATCTCAGCGCTCTGTATCCGTACAGAATTACCCTGACTGAGAAGGATGTTAAATTCAAAGGGTTTCCCGTCCTTTTTGAGTATCCCGTCGGGACCCTTCTGAAAACCGGCTTCCGCAAGAAGGCTGAGCGCTTTCTCCTTGCTGTATTCATACTTCTTTACATTTCCATTATAGACCCACATATCGGGTTTGTAGGGGCCCGTGGCCTCGACGCCCTGACCGAGCAGAATGCCATCAACGATCTCCTGCTTGTTTATGGCATGGCTTATAGCCTGGCGCACCCGTTTGTCCTTGAAATACTGATGTTTCAGATTATAACCGAGATACACATAGGTAAAAGAAAGATACCTGAATTGATTAAATTCCCTCTTAAAAGCAGGATAATTGGTCTGTTTGGTAAATTGCAGGGGAGTGAGATTCATACTGTCAACAGTGTTGCGTTTCAGTTCCAGAAACATGGTAGCGCTGTCCTGGATAACCCGGATAACCTTGCGACTGATGTATGGTCTTCCATCAAAATAGTTTTCGTTGGCAACAAGCACGACCCGGTCACCGGCAATCCACTCTTTGAACACATAGGGACCGGTGCCCACAGGCTTTCGGATAAGCGGTGATTTCGTAATCTCCTTGCCCTCCAGGAGATGTCTCGGGAGGACCGATGTGCCCCAACTGATGAGGGCAGGCGCAAGGGGCCTCTTGTATATTACTTTGAAGGTATACTCATCGATGACTGCCGCTTCTTTCACTTCCTTGAAGTCCCCCGAATACGGCGTCGGCGTTTTGGGATCTACTATGACTTTGTATGTGTATAATACATCATGGGCGGTAAAAGGTGTCCCATCGTGCCACTTCACCCCTTTTCTGAGATGAAAAATGATAGTCAGATTGTCTTTCGATATGTCCCATGATTCAGCAAGGTCCCCGACAATATTAAGGTCCTTGTCGAGTTTTACAAGACCATTGTATATGTACCCTGCAATTTCATGCGAAGGGCTGTCAGATGCGAGGATGGGGATCAGACATGAGGCCTCGCCGATATTGGCGGTCACCATCGTATCACCATAGGCGGGTTTGCCGGGATCATCATAGAATGTGGTGTTCTTCTTTTTACCGCATGCGAAGAACACAACGATACAGAAAAAACATACAAAGATTTTATTCCGGTTCACGGTCATTGATTGCGCTTATTCTAACAAAGGATTATTGCAATGTAAAGCAAGGCTTTGTCAGGCTTCAAAATAGACATAAAGAAGGGGGGGGGCGATAATCGGTATTATTTCTTCTTAAAGACAAGGCGGATCGGGGCTCCGGCAAAACCGAACTTTGCCCGGATGGAGTTCTCCAGATATCGTTTGTAATGCTCGGGAATCAGTTCGGGATGGTTGGAAAAAAGGATAAAGGTTGGCGGCGATGCTTTGGCCTGACTCACGTAGAATATTTTCACCTGCTTGCCCTGCTGGAATGAGATGCTCAGCTTTTCAAAAAACTCGCCAAATGCGCGGTTGATATCTGCTGTGCTGATTCTTCGCGTCAATTGCTCATAGACTTTGAAATTTTCCTCCAGAATTTTTTCGATATTCTTTCCAGTCATGGCCGACACAAAAATAACAGGAGCAAAAGCGCCATGGGGGATTTTTTCACGGATCATTCTCTTGTATTCGTCCTGTTTCGTAGTTTTGGCAACAAGGTCCCATTTATTGACGACAATACAGAACCCTTTACCCCTCGAAATAATAAGGTGAGCAATGCTTCCCTCCTGATGCCCTGCCCCTTCCTGGCCATCAATGATGAGATTGACAATATTCGCCCTTTCAATACTCTTTATGGCGCTCGAAACAGAGTACTCCTCCACCTTCATGGAGATCTTACTTTTTTTACGGAGTCCCGCCGTATCGATGAGGACAATCTCTTTTTCTTTGTAGACGATTCGTGAATCGATGGCATCCCGTGTTGTACCGGCCACATCACTGACAATCATCCTCTCCGAACCGAGCATTCTGTTCGTAATCGACGATTTCCCCGTATTCGGCTTTCCGACGATAGCAATTCTAACTGCCTTACCAGCGGTATCCGGAGACTCTTCAGGTTCGTTCTCCAAACCTGCGGCTGCGACGACAATATCTTCAAGGAGATCGTCAACCCCTATTCCATGCACAGCACTGACAGGATAGAATTTTTCTACGCCCATCTCGTAGAAGTCAATGAGATCTGCTTCCCGCTTACTTGAGTCCACTTTATTGATGGCATAAAAAACCGGCTTCTGCCATTTTCTGAGGATCTTCGCTACATCCCGGTCTTCCGGGAGTATCCCTTCTTTTCCGTCAAGGACAAAAATTGCCATATCCGATTCATTGAGGGAAACCCATATCTGGCGTTCTATGAGCGGTGAAAAGCCGTCCTCTTTGGAAGGCTCGAAACCTCCCGTATCTATGAGGATAAAATCTCTGCCGTGGTAATCGAATTCGCCGTAATTGCGGTCTCTCGTTACTCCCGGCGTGTCTTCTGTAATCGCCTTTTTAAACCCGAGAATACGGTTAAAAAGCGTTGATTTGCCGACGTTCGGTCTGCCTACTATGCTGATAACAGGTTTCATCTAAGCCACATTCCCTTCATTAATATATCCCTTGATTGTCACACCGTCGCCCGGGTACCCGCTATTTTCATCCGGCCTGGCATACCCTGTTATTCTTTATACCTCAGAAAGAGGCTTAAAAGAAAGCCTATAACGGGAAGCACCATGATGGATTTCATGGCAAGGGGCACCCCGTAATGGTCTGCGATGAGTCCGAGGAGTGTCACCCCGATACCGCCTGTGCCGATTGCAAAACCAACCATGAGGCCCGAAGCAATACCGAGTTTATGGGGAAGGAGCTTCTGCGCCATGACAATCGTCACCGAGAAGGTTGAGATCAGCACCATTCCAAGAAGTCCGAGGACAACAAAGAGGAGATAACTCTGTTGAAAAAATGGCACAAACATAAGGGGGAGTATTGCCGTAGAAAGGACCATCGATCCTCTCAGGAACAGTTTGTGTCCCCATTTATCGGCAAGGGGGGAACCGATGAGCGTCCCGGCTGCCCCGCAGAAGAGAAAAACAAAAACAAGCTTGCCCGCAAAGAGGGGATCTCCCTTGAGATAATTAATATAGTAGAAAGGGATATAGCTCAAAAGACCCATCTGTATCCATGACCTCATGATAACAATGGCAATGACTACAAAAAGCGATGTATAAGCGCCCGGCGGCGCTATTCCCGCAACCTCCTGTTTCTTCGCATATTCCAGCACAGGGATACTGATTGTATGTCTGTAATAGAGAATGACAGCGGTACAGATGAGCGCCGGCAGTATAATGATTGGAAGAAAAGAATATCCGAGGTATCCTATGATAGAAAACGTCAGAATAGGGCCCAGCGAAAAACCGATATTCCCCCCTACCGAGAATATGGACATCCCTGTGGCGCTCTTTTCCCCGGTAAAAAAAGAGGCAGTCTTGTAGCCCTCCGGATGGTATGAAGCAACACCGAGACCGCTTATGACGACCAGAAACAGTACCGGAACATAATGCGTCTGAAGAGCAAGGAGGGAAAATCCCAATCCTGCACAGAAAAGACCGATAGGCAGGAGGATGGCCTTTGTTTTCCTGTCTGAATAATACCCGAAAAGCGGTTGCAGAACAGATGAAGTAAAATTGGCCGTCATGAGAATGAAACCCGTCATGGTATAGGAAAGGGCCAGTTTGTCCTTGAGAAAAGGAAGCATGGCAGGGAGAGAACCCTGATAAATATCGGTCACAAGGTGCCCCAGGGCGAGTATCAGGAGTACCTTGAGATTAAATTTCTTCATCTTCGATTAGTTTTTTAAACTGTAAAAGTATTCTACAGGTAGCGCCCCATATCCGGTCGCCGTTATAGTAGATGGAGTGTGCCTTGTAGGTCTTCCCGTTAAGCTCTACCATCTCAAGGACAGGTTCAGCCTCTTTAAGATGCCGGTAGGGGAGCATAATAATATAGGCCACTTCGTCGGGACTCGTGTGGAATTGATACGGGTATGGTATGATCCCCACATAGGGGGTGATGACAAAGCCCGTGAGCGTATAGAGATCGTCAAGTCTTCCGATAACTTCAACATCGCTCTTCTTCACACCTATCTCTTCACAGCATTCCCTGAGGGCCGTCTGTAGGATTTCGCCGTCTTTTTCTTCGTACACACCGCCGGGAAAAGAAATCTCACCCTTGTGGAACCTTACCGAATCTGATCTTTTGGTGAGGAGGATAAAAACTTCGCCATCCTTCTGAAACAGGGGCATTACCACACCCGCCTGAATGGTACTGGCACATTGCACCCCTTTGGCATTATAATATTGAAGACGCTCTCTGATACGTGAAAACACGTCTTATTCTACCGTGACGGCAGCTACGAAATCAACCCAAAACCAGACGGCACAAATCCCATGCCACAACAAATACCTGATTCAGAAAATTTTGTTTTACTCTTCACAGATTTTTATGTAAAAATGAAATAAAGTAAAATATATGCAGTCTTTTCATATATAAAGTTATGACAAGGGTTAATTTTCCCGGAGGAAGATAAAAATGAAAACACAAAAGGCGGGCACTCCAGACTTACGGGAAAAATTAACAAATGATATGGTTGCGAGAGTTGTAAAAATCTGCAAGGGACAAGGTCATACTACAAGTAAGGCCCTTATAATCAAACATGTTAATAGCGCCATCGATCAATACATAGATGATTGGTACGAAGTTTCTCTTGAAGCGATGGATCTTATGGAAGGCGAGGCCGATTTCGTAACCGATGAAAAAATAGACGACCCTGAAGTCATCAAAGAAGTAAAGCTGCGTGTTGTCAAAAATATGCATGAAGACAGGCCTGACGGGCTCCACGAACAAATTGCCAAATCTGTTATGGAAGATATCGATAATCAGGCTGAAGGTGAAGACGGTCAAGCCGAAGAGGTGGACAGAGAAGCTCCTGAGGTGGCCGACCAGACTAAAAAAACAGAAAACAATAAAAACACCAGCTAAGAAAAAAGGCACAAAGAACACAAAAAAAGAGTTAATCCACATTCATTTTCCTCCACGCCGGCTTCGGTTATTGTCACCAGACTTAAGAAATCCAATTTGTTGACGACAATATCTTCAGGATAAATACGCATGGTTTCTACAGGCATTTTACTTATTATTGGGGCTATTCTGATAACGATCTTTGCGGGAAGGCTGTACGAATTTATTCTCCAGAAGTTCCGTAATAGACGCCATGACGAAATAGCTGAAAATTAATAATAAACAAGACGCTACGATATATAGTGTACAGTTTTTCAATCTTTACCCCTGCCCATCGCCCATAACCTGCTTTTATTGAATATTCTTGCATAGATAACGGCTTTATGCTAATTTTATGGAAAGCATTCAGCGGAAGCGTATAATGCCCTCAGCTTAAAAAAGCTTCAGACTATGCTGTCCGTTCAAGGCTTATTTTTTATCTAAAACTTAAAGGATTGTCATACTATGGATTATAAAGACACTTTGAATCTACCGAAAACACCTTTCCCCATGCGGGGGAATCTGCCCATCAAAGAAAAAGAGATTCTGAAATACTGGAATGACATAAAGCTCTATCAAACACTCATTGAGAACAGGAAGGATAGTCCCACTTTTATCCTCCATGACGGACCTCCCTATGCAAACGGCAATATTCACCTGGGAACTGCTCTCAACAAGATATTGAAGGACATCATCGTTAAGTCGAAATTCATGTCCGGTTACCGAGCGGATTACATACCTGGCTGGGATTGCCATGGATTGCCCATCGAACATCAGATCGAGAAAGATACAAAAGCAAAAAAGATTGCCGCGACCAAATTGGAGACGAGACAGAGATGCAGGGAATATGCGGGAAAATTTATCGATATTCAGCGGGAACAATTTAAGAGGCTTGGCGGTATCGGTGACTGGGATCATCCCTATATCACCATGGATTTCGATTACCAGGCAACAATTATCGAAGAAATAGAGAAGTTCTTTGAAAGAAAGGAAGCCTACCGGAAAAAGAAACCCGTCTACTGGTGCATGAGCTGTAGGACTGCCCTTGCTGAAGCCGAAATAGAATACGATACAAAAAAATCGACTTCCATCTATGTAAAGTTTCCTTATACCAATGAAAAAACCGGGTCATTCAAGGAATATCCCGATAAGCCCATCTACATGCTCATCTGGACGACGACCCCCTGGACACTGCCTGCAAATCTTGCCATAGCGATTCATCCCGATTTTACCTACGTGACAATCGAAACAGATAAAGAAATCTATATTGTTCTCAAGGACCTTGCCGAAGACATTACAAAAAAAGCCGGCATAACCGATTATGAGATTATCGAGGAAATATCGCCGGAAACCCTTAAACAACTCACCTTCGGACACCCCTTCATCGACAGGCAATCGGTCGTCGTCTACGCCGATTATGTTGCCGCCGATACCGGCACCGGGGCTGTCCACATCGCGCCGGGCCATGGTGAAGAGGATTATGAAACCGGCCTTGCGTACGGCCTTGATGTCTATTCTCCTGTAAACGAAAAAGGGGAATTTATTGAAAGTGTTGAATTTTTCAAAGGTATGAATGTCTTCGACAGCAACACACATGTCATTCAGAAACTGGAAGAGCTGGGTCATCTGCTACGCAAAGAAGAGATCGAACACTCCTACCCCCACTGCTGGCGTTGTAAAAAACCGGTCATCTTCCGGGCAACAGAACAGTGGTTCATTTCCATGGAATCCAATGGTTTGCGGCAAAAGGCCCTCCAGGAGATCGACAGGACAAAATGGTTTCCCTCATGGGGAAGAGACAGAATCTACAATATGCTGGAAGTCCGTCCTGACTGGTGTATATCACGTCAAAGGAGCTGGGGTGTACCGATCACGGTATTCTACTGTGAAAAATGCAGGGAACCCTATTGGAGCAGAGAAACATTTCAAAAGGTCATTGATGCGGTGAGAATATCCGGGGCCGATATCTGGTTTGAAAAGGAGGCTGCTTTCTTCCTGCCCGACGGCGTTCAATGCCCCCATTGCAGCAACAAAACTTTTGTAAAAGAGGAAGACATACTCGACGTATGGTTTGACTCCGGCGTAAGCTGGGCTGCGGTCTGCAAAAAGAGAAAAGAACTGAAATACCCGGCTGACCTCTATCTTGAAGGCAGCGACCAGCACAGAGGCTGGTTCCATAGCTCCCTTCTCACTTCTATGGGGAACGAAGGAAGGGCTCCATACTTATCCGTATTGACCCATGGCTTTGTTGTCGATGGCGCTGGGCGCAAGATGGGCAAGTCGACGGGCAATGTCATTGCCCCTGAAGAGATTATCGAAAAGTTTGGCGCTGAGATTTTACGACTCTGGGCTACATACGAGGATTACCGCGACGATATTAAAATCTCAAAGGATATTGTCAGTAGGCTCGTTGAGACCTACAGACGGATACGGAATACACTTCGCTTTCTCCATGCCAACATTAATGATGATTTTAATCCTGTGCAGGATACCGTTCCCTACGAGAAACTCTCCTCCCTCGATCAATGGATGCTTTCCCGGCTTCAGAGGCTTATCGAGAGGGTCACCGAAGCATACAACAACTATACATTCCACCAGATCTATCACAGCATTCAGAACTTCTGCACCGTTGATTTGAGCGCACTCTATCTCGACATTGTAAAAGACAGGATCTACGTTGAGCACAAAGATGCCCTGAAAAGAAGAGCTTCACAGACGGTCGTCTATGAAACGCTGGTGGCGCTCCTGAAGCTCATCGCGCCCATTCTTTCATCAACCTCAGAGGAAATGTGGTCCTATCTGAAAGAGTATGTCACGGAAGAAAGTGTTTTCTTCACCACCTTTCCTGCCCCGAACAAAAAGCTCATTAATCCTGAGATCGAGCAATATTGGGATGCCATCTGGACCATCCGGGAACTGGTCAACAAAAAGATCGAGGACCAGAGGGTTGCAAAAACCATCGGCCATTCGCTGGATACGAAGATCATCATTGAAGCGCCGGAAAAGGAATACGCCCTCCTTGAAAGATTAGGAGAGGATATGAAGGACATCTTCATCGTATCCCAGATAGAACTGAGAAAAGGTAATACAATAGACATCATCGTAACAAAGGCAGAGGGCGAAAAGTGTGAACGCTGCTGGCAGTATGCAACGGACATTGAGAAAGAGGGAAGATTTCCTAACGTGTGTAAACGATGCGCAAATACACTCTCCTCTCTTTAGTACCTCTTGTTTTTTTTCTCGACAGGCTCACCAAGGTCCTGATTATTAAAAACCTTGCCCTCTTCGAGAACATCAGCGTAACATCCTTTTTTTCTCTTGTGCATGTACGAAACCTTGGAGGTGCTTTCAGCTTCCTCCACGATTATCAATATGCCCAGTACATCTTCACCATCCTTCCGGTTTTAATCGCTGCAGCCCTCCTATATGTTATCCTCACATATACATTTCCATTGATAAAAACACTCTCCCTCACACTGATACTGGCCGGTGCACTGGGGAATATCTACGACAGGATATCCTACGGCAATGTCGTCGATTTTCTTGATTTCTATTATAAAACATACCACTGGCCCGCATTTAATGTAGCCGACATCTCGGTTTCCTGCGGCATCGGCCTGTGGCTCTATGCAGAACTTTTTCACGCAAAAAATGAACCCGGGAATGCAACAGAGAATGGAAAATAAAAAGGCTAATGAACCTCCACGCAGCAGAGTTGCGAGGATTCATCAAATGGAAGGGGCTATAATAATTTTGCATTAAAGATGCAGCATGGGCAAAGCATTATGAATGACGAAGTGCTCGATGAAGAAAAAAAGCTAAGAAGGCTCCGGTTCGTCGTTGATTTTGCCCTCAATTTCATCAGAGCCCAGGACATTACCCATGAACACGCAATATCGATTATTGAGGGCGTCAAGAAACATACTTTGGCGTTATTCCCCGGAAAAGAAGACGAATTCGATATCATATATGCCCCCGGTTCAAGAGGGTACTCAACGAAAAATTCAAGCGGTCATGAAAAACCGGAAGTTACAAGTTACAAATTCAGCGCCGCAAGTCCCGCAAAATATCATAATAAAACTGTTTTAATAAGGCATTGAAGCATATTGATAGCCAACGATCACTATTGGTTACTT
>PNOF01000053.1 GCA_013824645.1 Syntrophus sp. (in: bacteria)
GGCTTGCGCGGGAACCTCCATCTGCACCGCCCTGCATCGCCATGCGCTACTCAGCGTATGTATATACGCTTCCGTGCCAGCAAGGCTCACAGGGCAGCACATCTGAAGCTTCCACTTCAAGCCATTGTCCATACACGCCGGGACATGTCCCGGCAATAGTCGAGGAATATACGTTGCCTTGCGTTCCGCAGAAAATAGCCTGCTTTAATATTTTGAGTTATATTTGACGGTGTATTTGTCCTCGCTGAAGAGGGGTGCCAGAGAGACACGTTTCACGACGTACACTGAATTTCTTTGTTAGGCAATTTTTAAGAAATCCTTCGCCAACGCTTGAACGCCTTCACGTCATCCATTGTTAGCTCAAACCACTCATTTCTTAGTCGTTTGTTGGCAAACCGGCGATGCCAGTATGCCTCTACCCCTGCTGGATCATCCGTTTGGATAACATGAATTGGCTCGATCTGTTCTGGAAGCTCAATACGAATCTCTCCTTCTCGACGGAGCTTATTGTTCGTGTGACCGATTTTATACTCACGCCGAGTACCGTGCTTGATTAGGTAGACAAAACCAAGTTTTTGGTTCTGGTGGCTACTCGGCTGGGATTCCGTTTCTTGTCCTGCGGACATGGGGCACATCGCCACTACGTCAGCAAAATTTTCATTGGACATGCAGAACTCAAGAACCTTGGCGACAATTTGTTGCTTCGATCCGAATCGGCGGAACGTGGATGATTGAGGAAATAAAATGTCAGAACGTGACTTCATTCGGAGTTCGGCTTCGACTGGAAAATGTCCAAGCTCTCTGATAAGTGAGACAAGTTGTTCAATCAAGAAAGTTTCTGAGTAAGCTACTCGCATTTGATTGGGCATGCAACCAGCTTCTGTGACGGCATCGTTCCAGCGAACCCAATACTTTCCTAGCCAGGCACTTTCGCGAATGCCAGTTGTGGTTTCAAATGCTCTTTTACCAGGTGCTACACCAGTGGTCTTTGCGAGGCGTCGAATTTCTTCCAGAATGTTTTGTTTATTTGTTTTCATTTCCCAACCCTATAAGCTTTTTTCTGATGCGTCAGTTTCAAAAAAAAGCTGTTGAACTATGCCGCCGAACATTCCTATGGGGTTTGAATAGTTTTTCTCTTTCTCAGGGAGTGTTAAAAATGATCCAATGGCGGCAGGCATTGCTGTAAAATGAACTGATTGTTCTGTAATCGATACTGATGTGATCCCCATACTTCCCCCTGACAAGGCAATTATACGTCAAAAAAGGATTATTTGACAATACTTTAATCCTCGCAAATGTTAAACATTGCAAAGAGGTGTGGGCAGTTTTGCGCTGAACCCATGAAACGGTTGACACTTGGTTTTTTGTCCGGTTTGCGACTAATTTGTTACGCAACCTTCTGCAATTTATTTACAAGTTCTTTGCCGGATATCGGTGGTGGAAGGGGCTTGCTATCTTCTTTATAAAGTTGCACCATTTCCTCGATAATATCGCAAAGCTCATCAAAGACTTCGCGTTCATTGCTCCCATGACAACCGCCATAGAAAAGTTCAGGGCAACTGCCGATAAAACAATTGTCAGTATCTGACCACTCGATGATTTTTACATATTTTGAACCGACAGTCATTTCTGCACCTCCTTAATGGCAGCTTGTACCGCTTTTTCTTGATAATGCCTTGCGTCTTCACTATCGTTACCCGAAATGGTTATCGGTTTTATCAGCTTTGGATGTACAAAATTTCTGTGACTTCCCTTGCCTCCTCTATTGATAAAACCTGCCTTCTCTAAATCTCTTATCAACTCTCTTATTTTTCTTGGCATATCATTCGTTTGCTAATTATATCATATATGTTCCGTGATCTATATGTCTTTTTTGTATTTCACAACGAAAAAATAAGTGGGACCTGGTTTAATATGGAATTAACCACTCTCTGCTTTTTCCAAGCAGAACGATTGACATAATCGGTGTGTGTTATGTGCACCTTGAGGATGAGCTCCATACGGTTCATGGCGCTACTTATTCAATCTTTGCGCTCCTCTCGGCCAATAGGGTTCTCAATACCGACCGATGGCAGTGTGTTTCATTCTCGCAGTAGCACCCGACAGAGAAATTGCTCTGATGCGAAAGGACTGCTAACAGATCAAGTGTTCGGCTGATTTCCGGAGTTGCCATCTCGGACCGGTACTTCTTGACGAAAGCGGCCCACTGGCCGGGTGTACTCGCCTCTTGCCCAAGCTTCATGGTTTCAGCACTCGGAGCGAGATTTGGAAACCACACGTCGTACCAATTTTGTGATGCGAATTCGGATTTTGGCACCCCTCTCGGTGGACGGCGAACCGTCCCGATTCGAGTGTCCTCGCCCTCTGTTCTAGGACTGCCCAACCTGACAATGCGTACAGTCACTTCGATCCCTCCTGAATAGCACCAAATGGAAAAGTCACCGGGAAGCCCGTTTTTTGGGCGATCCGGCGGAACGACTTGTTCGGCCTGTTGATTTCTCGGCCAGACCGATCAGAGATCGGAGCGCCTCATTGACGGCTTCTTCGGTAGAAAAAACCTTTGCCACATCAGGACTTAAGAGCACGAGATTGGTTCCTTTGCGATACTCTTCAAAGTACTTGCCACGGACTCCCACACCAAGGTCTTCCCGTTTATACTCAGGACGGAGTTCATCGGATGTTTTAACCTTCTTCATAGATCACCCTTTCTTTGCGGTCCATTAGACGCGCGCTTATGATTCTTGTTCGAACTTTACGTTCCGTATGAGAGACAATAATGAGTCGTTTCTGTAGGGATTGACCAAAAGTCATTCGTCTTTCTTCATCCATAGAATGATCAGGGTCCTGAAACGTAATTGCCAGAGGGTCTCCGAAGACTGTCGCAGCCTCTTGAAATGTAACTCCGTGCTTCTTGAGGTTTGCCGTAGCCTTCCTTGGGTCCCATTCAAATCTCACAATTGTCTTCCTGTCAACTATTATACCAGAATTGGCTTGCGATTATAATTAATCATTTGAGGCCATTGGGAAAGATGGTTTCGGAAGCGACTCTTTTCTTCACAGGTTCATTGGTATCATGTCCCATGAAAAGTTTTCCCGGTGTGACAAGGGAATGGCAATATCTGTAAAAAATAGTATACAATAATCGTTGGATGAGTGAAATAATTGAGGTTGCTAAATGAAATTTGATTCAGAGCAATATGAATTCTTTTTTAATCAGGTCTTTAATAACAAACAGTTTCCTGTACTTATTTATGGATTCGATACCCTTTTCATTGTTGATGTCAATGATACCGCAGTAAGGCATTACGGCTATTCACGGGAAGCATTTCTGTCCATGACGATTAAGGACCTCCATCAGCCGGAAAATATTCCCTCTTTATTGAAGCAGATTTCAAGTCTCGACCCCGGGAGCGTAGGTATTTCATCGCAACAGCATAGAAAGAAGGATGGGGCGCTGATCGATGCAGAAATAACAACTTATGAAATATATGCTCAAAATAAAAAGTACCACCTCGTCCTTGTCGATAACGAGACAGAGCGCTTACGTGCTCTCAATGCCCTCAGGGAAAGCGAAAGAACGGCCAGGGCTCTTCTCAACGCTACGAATGATGCTGCTTTTCTGGCCGATCTGTCGGGCGTGATCATTACTGCAAATGAAAATCTTGCCAGACGATTTCATAAAAATAATGCTGAAGAGCTTATTGGTTTGAAAATGTATTTTAGTTCGCCTCCGCTGGTGGCAAAAGCACGGCAACAACAGTTAGAAAAGGCCATTGAGACCCGCAGCCTTGTTCGGTTTGTGGATGAAAGGGAAGGACTTTTCCTGGAGAACAACTTTTTCCCCATTCTTGATGAGTTGGGTAATCCTACCAGGATAGCTGTTTATAGCCGGGATATCACAGAGCAGAAAAGGGTGGAAGCAGCGCTCACGCAGTCAGAGAAATCTCTCAGGGCAGTTTTCAATAACATCTATGACGGTATTGTTGTGCATGACCTCGATGGCCGTATCCTTGATGTTAACGATCGTATATTGCAGATGTATGGGCTTACGAGGGAAAATGGACGGGATTTTACTATAGCTGACTATTCCGCTGATGAGAACGGCCAGTTAGAACGGCTGAAGTCTATTTGGGATAATTTGATTGAGACGCAGGATCAGGTATTCGAGTGGAAAGCCCGTTGTCCCCTGACCAACACTGTTTTCGATGCAGAGGTTGCTTTACGAAAAACCGAATGGTATGGACGGGAAGCCATCATCGGTGTTGTCCGGGACATTACGGAACGAAAAAGGGTTGAGGAAGAACTGGTCAGTAAGACGAAGAGTCTTGAAGAAGCAAACACTGCCTTGAAAGTTCTCCTGAAGTATAGAGATGAAGAAAAAAAGAAGGTTGAGGACAGTTATACATCCAATATAAGAGAACTTATCATGCCTTATGTAGAAAAACTGAAAAAAACACATTTGGAAGACCGTCAGCAGCTCTTTCTTGATATTGTGGAAGAAAATCTGAATACTATTCTGTCTCCCTTTTTAAAAAACGTTTCCATGAAGTTTTCCAATTTTACTCCTCAGGAGATTGAAATTGCCAGTCATATCAGAATAGGGAAGACAACAAAGGATATCGCCGAACTTATGAATCTTTCGCCGGGCACTATCAGCACCCACAGAAACAATATCCGCAAAAAACTTGGCATCAATAACATCAACGTGAATCTCACTGCATATCTGAAATCCCTGGCATAACTATTAACAAGGAAAGGACGTTAGAGCTGTCGTGTTATGCTCTAACGTCCTTTCCTTGTGTTCTATAGTCTTATCTTTTTATGTCCGCAATCTGTCTAATGTCTCGAAATATGCCTCAATCCGTGTGCGTACCTGAGACTCTGCATAGAACCTTTGATCACCCATATCGCTTTCGAATACGAGGGCGGGGATACCTGTCCTTTTCGTCAGCATGTCCTTCAGCGTCGGCACGGCAAAAGAGACGGCCTTACAGCTTCTGTTCATGAACATGATCATGCCGTTCATGGAATATTTATCGAAAAGATCCATGGCCATGTCGGCCCTGTCTTCGATGGTGGAATTGGAGAAACGGTTTACATAGTTCTCTGCCAGGGTCACGAGAGGGTCCTTATCGAGGTCAAAATCAAGGCTCCAGGCATGGACATAGAGAGATGTGAGGATGACGGCGCCATAAGAACCGAGGAGCTTTGCGTGGTCGCTGAATTTGAACCAGACAGGGAGATTTTCCCAGTAGAGCCTGTATTTTTCGTTCTGGACAACGCCGATTCCCTGATCGACTTTTGCCTGGAACTCGTCGCAGAGGGTCTGATAGTATTCGACGCACTCCGGCGTACCCCTCCGGTAGACTGCAATGGCCATGCCGATGAGGGCATCGAAGATGCTGATCGGTGAAGGCTTGTACTGGGCCATGTCGAGGAATTTTTTATAGAGTATGCTCGACGCTGCAGAATATTTCATGACTTCCTTGAGCCGGTCATAATCGAATTTCTTTTTTGTCACTGTTTCAAGAAAGCTGATAAGCTCTTTCATCTGAACAACACAATATTTTACGATTTCTTCCCGTGCCTTTTTGTCCATAATATGTTCCGGTGTATCGAAGACGAAGAGGGGGGTATTGCCCTTTCGCGCAAGGATTTGGAACCATTTTGTGAGGGTAAAACACTGGGCGTTACAGGCAAGGAAAAGGTCCGCATCAGGGATACCTTTTGTGACGGTCATGCCTGTCTGACGGTATGCCAGATCGGATCTGGCATATGCGCAGAGGTGACTTGTATAACCCATGTTCTCCGTTATGGAGCACATTTCGGCGCCTTTCTTTGCTGTCAGGTTTGCAACAGCATGGTTTTCAGGGTAAATAGGAATGATATCGTGGGCAACAAAAAGCTCCACAGGAGATATGGCTGTTGAGTAGCCTATGAGTTTGCCTAAGTCGTGGGCATGAAATGCCTCTTCCATATATTCATCGGTGATCTTCTTCGATAGTTGTTTTGATGTCAGTTTCTCGCTCATAGGGAGCCCCCTCTCAGAGATTCAGAAAATGCCTGAAGCCTTGTTCTTACGTGGGAAAGAGATGTTGTCTGGTACTCTGTATCGAGGACATGCAACGGAATCTTTTCCTGTTTGATCAGCTTCTTGAGGTCCGGCAGGTCAAACTCCTGGGATTCACAGAACTCAATATGAACATATACAATTGCCCGGGCATTTGTTTCTTTATATAGTTTGTGGATTTCTTGGAAGTTTTTATAAACGTCATCGTGTATAGGCGAATAGAAGCCTCTTTTGAAATGTCTTTCAGTGAGTGCGTCTATCGGATTGTCATTGCTCAGTGTCGTATTGCCCTGGAGATAACGCGCTCCGGTAACAAGAGTATCGCCGACAATGTTGAATTTCAGTTCATCGAAGATTTCGTATATTTCAGGAGGATCACAGGTGATACCGACGAGGATGATATCGATGTAATCCTTTTCCTCTTTTCGCTTCAGGTTGTCTTTGATAGTTTTGAGGCTCTTGTTGAATTCTGCTTTATCGGCCTGCTCAGAGAGCTTCATCATGGCAAAAAATTCTTTGTTCGTAATGGTTCCCGGGAACTTTCTTTTGATCTCATAGAGTTCCAAAAGAATGGCTTTGTTCTCGTTGTGCAAAGCGATGGATTTGTTGAGGTCTTCATCACTTATTGTTTTGCCGGACCACTTGCTGAGCGATGCGATGAGTCTTTCGATTTCCTTCTTTACCCAGTATTTTGCGCTTGGCCTGTCTACCTGACGTGGCGCCAGATAGCTTTCAACATATTTGTCAGGGAAGTTGATTCTCCAGATGTCGGAGAGATGCTGGGTTGTGTCGCATACCTGCGGTAGGACAAATCCGTCAAAGAGATCGCCCTCATAGCTGAGCGCCAGTTCAAGATTGCTCCGTGCCAGAGAGCAGGCGTTATCGGGAAGAAGGCTGGGGGCCTTTTTCAGGGGTTTGTTTGTGCCGAGTATGGCAACAGGTAAAAACCCAAAGGCGTAAATAACCTCTTCCGGGACGTCGGCAATGGTACTGCCTACCACTTTTTTGCCCTTATCTTTAGCCCATTTTCTGATGGAAGGATAAGGATCTTTCGCGTACTCTACAATGTCTTGTATACTAAGGCTTTCCCACATAAACCCTCCAGATATAATAAAGGAAAATTACATTAAATATATTTATATAAAGGTTCACCCCTCTTGTCAAGGTAAGTTTTCCCGCGGAAACGGTGGTGAAGGGCTGGTATTGAGGAAGGCCGGACATTTTCTGTTGATGAATAAAGAATCTTTTTGCTTCAAAATCCTGTGGGACAAGGGACGGTTGTCTTGCCCTCCGGATATTGTATCTATTTTGTTTCGCTGGCAACCCACTCCAGATAGCCGGGGAAGCCCCTTTCTATATCTGTCACGACGATTTCCGGCAGTTCGTAGGAATGCTGTTGTCGTATCTCTTCTTCGATGGCAGGGTAGAGGGAATCCTTACTCTTCATAAATAAAAACCATTCCTGGGCCTCCTCGACAACCCCCTTCCATTGATAGATACTCTGAATAGGCCCCGAGATCTGTGCACAGGCAACAAGCCTCTTTTTGACGAGGTCCCGGCCTATTTTCTCTATGAGGTTTCTGTCATTCGACGTTGTTATGATTTGGATTATCTTTTCCATGAGCCCCTCCGAATAACCCGTTAATCCTTAACGGTTTTTTTGCCCGCAGTACCCTTGCTTTCCTGACAGATTAACACATTTAACTTGAAATTATAGAGGATTTCCTATATTTTTCTATATACTGGGGATTATGTCAGTGGATTGTCGGGCTCCTGTATGGATGTATTTAGCGAGCTTCGCGAGCGAGAAGGGAAGGCTTTGCGGGCTTATGCACATGGAGGGGGCGGCCCACCTTTGCTGCCGTTGCTGAGGACAGGAACGAGCCCCTGAAAAAATGAAGAGGTTTATGTGTTTCAGGTGAGAGAAGGAGATGCAATAATACTCGCAAGCGAGTCTGCAAGAAGAGTTGATATGCTGAGGACACTGGGTATATCCTTTTCGATCATCCCGCCCGATATCGACGAAAGCAGGAAAAAGGACGAATTGCCAAAAGAATATGTCCTGCGTATTGCCCATGATAAGGCATATAAGGTGGGGAGTCATTTCCTGGATAAATGGATCATTGCTGCTGATACTATTGTTGTCTACAAAAACAAAATACTGGGTAAACCGAAGAATGAGGAGGAAGCCTTTACCATGCTCAAGACATTGAGCGGAAAATGGCATAAGGTAATGACGGGTTTTTGTGTCCTTAATGTATCACGAAAGATTGTTTACCAGGATGTGGTGGAGACAAAAGTTTTTATGCGGGATATGTTGGATCTGGAGATCATGAGATATATCGGTACTTCCGAACCACTCGATAAAGCAGGTTCCTATGCAGTTCAGGGGCGGGCAGGCTACATGGTAAAAGAGCTCAAGGGCTCATATTCGAACGTTGTCGGCCTGCCGATGTGTGAGGTTGCGGAAGCCCTCCTGTCGCTGGGCGTTCTCTCATGAGCAGTCTTGAAGATTCCATTAAGATTGTACGGGAACAGGTAGAGAAGGCTTGCAGTAAAGCAGGGAGAAATCCCGACGAAGTAACGTTGATAGCGGTAACAAAAAGAGTTGCCGCTGAGAGCGTTGAAGCTGCCATTCGTCATGGACTGAAGGATTTTGGTGAAAACTATGTCAGGGAGGCGAACGAAAAGATTGACCGCCTGGGCAGCGTCGGGATCAACTGGCATATGATAGGCCACGTCCAGACGAACAAAGCGAAGTATATACCGGGATATTTTGAGTATGTCCATTCTGTGGACAAGATGGAATTGCTTGAAAGGCTTAATAAGTATGGCAAACCGATGAAGGTCCTTTTTGAATTGAACCTCTCGGAGGAAGCAACAAAAGAGGGCACGAATAAGGATGACCTCAGGCGAATGCTTGAGAAAGTCGGTTCTTTGATGTATATAAAACCAATGGGACTTATGACAATGGCGCCATATGTTGATGACGTGGAAAAGGTGAGAGGTATTTTCAGTACCCTGCGGAAGACCCTTGAAATGATGAACAGAGAGTTTTCGCTTGACATGAAAGAGCTTTCCATGGGGATGTCTTCGGATTTCAAGGTAGCTATTGAGGAGGGGGCGACGATGGTGCGCATAGGTACTGCTCTGTTTGGTGAGAGAATATGAAACCCTGGGGCGGAAGATTTAAAGGCAAGACAGACCCTCTGTTGGAGAGATTCAGCGCCTCCATTGATTTTGATTGGGCGCTCTATAAATACGATATTGCAGGCAGTAAGGCCCATGCAGAGATGCTTGAGAAAATCGGCATATTGACTGCAACGGAAAAAAGAAAAATTGTGGGCGCTCTTAATGAAATACAAAAAGAGATCGAAGCGGGCACATTTACCTTTCTTCATGCCCTGGAAGATATCCACATGCACATAGAGGCACGCCTCATCGAAAAAATAGGCGATGCAGGCAAGAAGCTCCATACAGGGAGAAGCAGGAATGATCAGGTTTCTCTTGATATGAGGCTATTTCTCAAGGAAGAGCTTGGAAATATTGATTCGAAGCTTCTGGAAGTCCTGAGAAGTCTGGTGCAGAAAGCAGAAAAAGAGAAAAAGGTCATCATGCCGGGATACACCCATTTACAAAGGGCGCAGGCGGTCCCCTTCTCTCATTATCTCATGGCCTATTATCAAATGTTTAAGAGAGACAGGATGAGGCTCGAGGAAGCCCTTTCACGCCTCGATATATTACCCCTTGGAAGCGGGGCGCTGGCAGGCTCCACGATACCCCTTGACCGTGAGTTCGTGCGTAAAAAGCTTGGTTTTGCCGGGGTTTCGGAAAACAGCATGGACACCGTTGCCGACAGGGACTTTGTCCTTGATTCCCTCTATGCCGCGGCAGTGATTATGATGCATTTGAGCAGGTTTTCGGAGGACCTTATCCTTTTTGCTACAGAAGAGTTTTCTTTCATATCTTTGCCCGACGAGCTCTGCACCGGATCAAGCCTCATGCCGCACAAAAAGAATCCCGATGCCCTTGAGCTCATACGGGGTAAAGCATCGCGCGTTGTCGGCGATCTTTTCAGTATGTTCTCTCTCCTCAAGGGGCTGCCGCTTACATACAACAGAGATCTCCAGGAAGACAAAGAACCTCTTTTCCATGCTGTGAGGACCGTCAAAGACGCACTTTCGATCATGGAACTCTGTATTAAAGGTATGACGTTGAAAAAGGAACAGATGCAAAAGGCTTCCACAATAAGTTTCATGCCTGCCGTCGAGATGGCTGAATATCTTACGTTAAAAGGGATGCCTTTTCGTGAGGCACACGAAATTACCGGGAAGATTGTCCGGGAATGCGAGGGAAAGAAAAAGCTTCTCGGTGACCTGTCAATCAAAGAACTGAAAAAACATTCCACTCTTTTTGAGAATGATGTTTTTGAGTATATAGATGTGAACAATGCTTTAACAAAAAGAAAAACGAAAGGAGCCGCTTCCTTCAAAGAGGCGGTACGGCAGATTGATGCAGAAAAAATATATCTTAATCTTTAGTATTATTATTGTTCTCCTTTTTTCTGCATGTGGAAAAAAGGGTAACCCCATGCCAAAGGGGCTTCCTCTGGCGGGCGGGATCAGCGATCTTGCCGGAGAGGTAAAAGATGGCGTACTCTTTCTTTCCTTAACGATCCCCCAGAAGAACCTGGACGGTTCTGAAGTAAAAGACCTTGCCGGATTCAGGGTCTTCAAAAGTTGTGGAACCTGCATGGGTACTTTTGAACCTTTCAAAACGATCTCATTTGAAGAAGAGAAAGGCTATACAATCTACCGCGGGCGCCTCTATATATACGATGATGATTTGATGAACGGGTACGAATACGGCTACAAAGTCTATCCCTATACGAAGAAAGGCACGCGGGGGGACCCGTCAAATATCTTTACTATAAAATGGGAAAGACCTCCGGAACCTCCAAAGAATGTGAGTGTTGTGCCAAACGACGGCAGGGTTGAGCTGAGATGGTCAAAAGAAGAAGGTTATTTTTACAATGTCTATCGATATGACGGTAATACATATCCGCTTTTTACCGCCAATCCGGCACGACTTTCAACGGATTTTTTCATGGATTCGGGGCTTACAAATAACAAAAAATATACTTATGAAGTAAGGAAGGTGAAAGAAATCGGCGGAATATTCAGAGAAGGCGAAGGAACAAAAATTGAAGCCACGCCTGTCGATAAAACCTCTCCTCGGCAGCCGGAGATGGTAAAAGCGGTGAAGAAGGGCAATCTTGTTTCTATCACCTGGAAAGAAAACACGGAAAAGGATTTCGCGGGATATAATATTTATATCGTTATTGGAAGTAAAAAAGAGAAGATCAATAGAGAACGTTTTAAAGAGAATTCCTATCTGGACAAAAAGGTCCCCGATGAGCGCTATGTTTCCTATTATGTTACAGCCCTCGATGAGGCAGGTAACGAGAGCGAACCATCGCAGGAATCAATTATTATATTGAAAGAGTGAGGCCATGAACTATTTCGAGTATCAAAAGAGTGAATTGTATTGTGAAGATGTTCCCATAAAGGAGATCGTAAAGGCTGTCGGTACTCCTCTGTATATTTACAGCCACAGGACCTTTACCAGGCACTTTCAGGTCTTTGACAACGCTTTCAGGGAGATCCCCCATGTGGCCTGTTATTCCTGCAAGGCAAATGCCAACGGCGCCCTTTTGCGGATTATCAATAAGCTGGGCGGCGGCGCTGATATTGTCTCAGGGGGAGAGCTCTATAAGGCGCTCCGGGCGGGTATCCCCTCGAATAAAATCGTTTTTTCCGGTGTCGGTAAAAGTGAAGAGGAACTGAGAGCAGCCATTAAGGCCGATATCCTCATGATCAATATCGAATCCGGGGGCGAACTTGCCCTCCTCAAAAAGCTTTCAAAAAGTATGAAAAAGAAGGTGCCTGTATCTATCAGGGTTAATCCGGAGATAGATCCGAAGACCCATCCATACATCACAACGGGCCTCAAGAAGAATAAATTCGGTGTCCTCTGGGCCGACGCACAGAGGCTTTACCGCGAGATTGCGAAAGAAAAATATCTCCTTCCGGTGGGCATATCGTCTCACATCGGTTCCCAGATACTTGAGCTTGCCCCTTTTATAGAGACAGTAAGGTCTTTGAAATCAATGGTGCGCCAGCTTGAGGGCGAAGGCATGACCCTTTCGATGATAGATATCGGGGGAGGCCTCGGAATTACCTACAAGGACGAACTGCCGCCGAACCCTGAAGAATATGCGAAGGTGATTACGGAAGAGCTTAAAGGAATGGGCCTTACGCTCATTCTTGAACCGGGACGGGTACTCGTCGGCAACAGCGGGATCTTCGTAGCAAAAGTCCTCTACGTAAAGAAAGTACCGGAAAAGACTTTCTACATCGTCGATGGGGCCATGAACGACCTTGTGCGGCCTTCTCTCTACAACGCCTACCACGACATTAAGCCCGTCGATGAGAGTCTTGGCACGGGTACGAAAGTGGATATTGTAGGCCCTATTTGTGAATCCGGTGATTTTCTGGCAAAGGATAGAGGGATGCCTGAACTGAACCAGGGAGACCTCATTGCAATTTTCGGCGCCGGCGCATATGGTTATTCTATGTCGTCAAACTACAACGCGCGGAGGAGAGCGCCGGAAGTACTTGTGAAGGATAAGGAATTTTTTATCGTGAGAAAGAGAGAAACGTTTGGGGATCTCGTAAAGGGAGAATCCACACCATCATTCCTGGAGGTATAAAGTTTTGATAGAGTTAGAATTTTCGAAGATGAGCGCCAGCGGTAACGATTTCATTGTTATTGATAATCGGACTGGCAAGGTTAATGAGATATTTCAGGATCTCGGAGAATTTGTAAAAAAGATATGCAGGGTACACCATTCTGTCGGAGCCGATGGTGTAATACTCATTGAAAATTCAACGGAATACGATTTTCGTTGGAGGTTTTTCAATGCTGACGGTTCTGAGGCTGAGATGTGCGGGAACGGCGGCAGGTGCGCCGCGCGCTTTGCCTATCTCAACAATATTGCGAAACAAAAGATGGCTTTTGAAACGGTTGCAGGTATTATAAAAGCGGAAGTTCACGGAACGAAAGTTAAACTGCAGCTCACAAAGCCGGTGGATCTGAAGCTCGATTACTCCGTTGGTCTTGATGATAAGGAGCTCTTTGTGAACAGTGTTAATACGGGTGTGCCCCATGCGGTGCTTCTCGTATCCGATATTGATTATGTCCCTGTGGAAGATTTGGGAAGGATGATCCGTTATCATAAGATTTTCGGTGAAAAGGGAACGAATGTAAACTTCGTGGAAGTACTGGACAAGAAAAATGTAAAAGTGCGGACATATGAGAGGGGCGTTGAAGGGGAGACTCTTGCATGCGGAACCGGTGCTGTCGCGTCAGCAGTGATTCTCAATGAAAAAGAGCTTGTCAAAAGCCCTGTTAACATTCACACACGGGGTGGAGAAATATTGAAGATCTATCTCGACGGTGATGTTTATCTTGAAGGCGAGGCAAAAACAATCTATGTGGGAAATTTGCATGAAGAAGCATTATTATAGATTCTCCATAGATCTATGCTGAGAATTTTATCAGCGAGTTTCGCGAGCGAGCAGTGAAGGTTCCGATGGTTTTGCCATTGGGAGGGGTGACTCTCCCTGCAAGAGGACAGGCACAAGCCCCGGAAGATAGAAAGGAGACGCCATGGAATTAAGAGGAATTTTTACTGCCTTAGTGACGCCTTTTAAAGAGGGCAACCTGGATGAGAAGGCATTCAAGAATCTTATAGATTTTCAACTCAAGGGTGGAGTAGACGGGGTTGTTCCCTGTGGTACCACCGGAGAGGCTCCTACGCTTTCCTATGAAGAACATGAGAAGGTCATCGAGCTTACCGTAAAGTATGTGAAGGGCAAAGTGCCGGTCATTGCCGGAACCGGTTCAAACAGCACCAAAGAGGCCATTGAACTGACGGAAAGCGCCAAAAAGCTGGGCGCTGATTTTTCTCTGCATACTACCCCTTATTATAATAAGCCCACACCGGCCGGTCTCTTTGAGCACTTCAAGGCTATTGCAGATGCTGTCGATATCCCCATCATCCTCTATAATATACCGGGACGAACAGGTATCAACATGACACCGGAGACGATCCTGAAGCTTTCCAGGATAAAGAATATTGTCGGTATCAAAGAAGCAGCGGGCTCCATCACGCAGACTTCCGAAATATACAGGCTGACGAAGGGCAAGTTTACTATACTCTCAGGAGACGATAACCTCTTTCTCCCCATGATGAGTGTTGGCGCAGTGGGTGTAATCTCTGTCCTTTCCAACATTATACCGAAAGAGATGAAAACGCTCTACAAGGCGTTTCTCATTGATAACAATGTTAGGAAGGCCATAGACCTCCATACCCGCCTCATGCCTCTTTTTCAGAACATGTTCATTGAAACGAATCCTATTCCGGTCAAAGAGGCGCTGGCATATATGGGTATGGTAAAGAAAGAGTTCCGTCTTCCTTTATGCCCCCTGTCAGATGCGAATAGCAAATTTCTCAAGGGTTTACTGAGTGAGTACGGACTGCTCAAAAAAAAGTGATATAAGAGGATTATCGAAGACTATGGTGAAAATAATCATAACCGGCGCATGCGGCAAAATGGGCGCAGCTATCATAAAATGTGCATTAGAAGATAAAGATTTCGAAATCGTCGGTCTTCTGGAAACAAAAGCACATCCCAATATCGGAAAACCGAGCGGGATCATGGCCGGAGCAACCGATAAACCGTTGCTCATCGAAGACAGCCTCGAAAAGATAATCGAAAAAGGTGACGCTGTCATCGACTTTACCGAAGCAAAGGCATCTATGGAGTATTTCAGAACTGCTCAGAAACACGGCAGGGCGCACATTATCGGTACAACGGGTCTCGGTGAAGAAGCGCTTGCCGAAATAAGGAACGCGAAGGATGTCAAGGCAGTTGTCTCTCCCAATATGAGTATTGGTATGAATATCCTCTTTGATGTGTCGAATAAGGTGGCTGGAATACTCAAAGAAGGCTACGATGTTGAGATCGTAGAGATGCATCATCGCTGGAAAAAGGATGCACCGAGTGGTTCCGCGCTTCGCATCAAGGATGCCGTAGAGTCGGCAAAACCGGATAGGAAATGGATCGAGGTTTTCGGCAGAGAAGGGATCACCGGTGAGCGCAAAGCAGAAGAGATCGGTGTTATGAGTCTTCGGGGCGGCGACGTTGTCGGTGAACATACGGTCTTTTTTACCGGCATCGGTGAGCGTCTCGAGTTTACCCACCGGGCCTTCTCAAGGGATAATTTCGCCAAAGGAGCTCTGCTGGCCGCCAAATGGCTTGCTAATCAATCTCCCGGGGTGTATTCTATGAGGGATGTCCTGAGCCTGTAGCCAATTGCGCTCAAGCGCCTTGGTGGCCGATGTATTTAGTATGGAGCCCCGCATTCTTTGCGGCCTCTACCTGTCTTCTGTCCGCACTGATAAAGAGTTCTGCTTGCCACTCCAACGCACAAGCAACATGCATAGCATCCATTGCACGTAAGACATTATTCTCCAAGAGTTTTACTGCACGAGAGATGACAGCAGGGGTGACCTGTAATATGATTGCATCGTGAACATCATTCATCAATTGTTTTTTCGCTTTGCGATAGTCATCTGGCGATAAGACTTGTTCCCGCAGTCTTCGATTTAGCCCGGAAATGATTTCCGGCACCAAAATGGCGCAAAGAGCCAACTGTGAAGCTTGCCGTAGAAGGCGATCGACTATTTCGCTGCCATCTTCAAACACATATCTTTTGGCAAACGCTGATGAGTCAACCACAAGCTTCATAGTTCAGACTCACGCTCTTTTAAAATAGCAGATGACAGGTCACTCCCCTGTATTTGTAAATTAATACCTGGCTGCTTCCAAGACGGAGTTTGTTGGAGCTTGTCCGTGAACGGGACCACCTCTGCAATTGGCCTACCGTGGCGCAGAATAACTATCGATTCACCATGCTCCACCTCTGTTATAAATCCAGAAGCTTTTTTCCTAAAATCTGTAAATGTAATGGTTTTCATATCGCGACCTCCTTAAATGTACATCTGAGTGTACACTACACAAGGCATATTGTCAAGATGGCCTACGCGGGTAGTCCGGCTAATGCAAAAATCAGCGACGGTTGT
>PNOF01000054.1 GCA_013824645.1 Syntrophus sp. (in: bacteria)
CCACAAGGTTTATTTTTTAGCACATTTAGGGGGACAAGTCAATTTCGGTTTTGCTCATCATGCACACTGCGGCCAAACTCGTTTTTCGGTAAAGCTCTGTGAAGTAATAGGCCGCGACGAGGAGCACATAATAGGAGAGAATTGACCCCGGTATAAGGCCGATGAGATATGGAATGCGCATGATCCATACACAGATGTACAGTGCGCAGAGGGCTGCCGCGTAGCCAATGACGTACTCGATAAATACCTCTTTGACGCCCCTGAATATTCTTTCAAATTCGAAGGCTTCTTTGAAATCCATCCGCTCTGCAAAGGTTGCAAAGGCAAAGGGGATCAGGAAGGTGCAGACAAGAAGAGCAATAACGGAGAGTATCTTGAAGATTTGCCCGAAGAAGGCGGTGAAAATATTCAGCGAGATGAGAAAGAATCCGCATGAAAACATAAAAAACGGTATTGCATTATAGAGGATAAAGACGAAAAGGAGTTTGGTCCCCTCGATCCAGGTTTCATATCGTTCCTCCCACGTAGGCAGTCCAATGCCGCCTATTATGACGAGTCTGGAAGTCCTGGAAAGAAATCCCAGGGACAGAAAATTAAGAATAGGAATACAGAAGACTGCCCCCGCCCATATCCAGCGGCTTATGTAACGTAGACTAAGCGTCAGTTGCAGAAAGGGGATGATATTCATTATGTTTTTGCCTTGCTGATAAAGTCGAGCAGTCCTTCCTGCGTGTAGCCCGTCATGCCGCCGTCCATAATGATCGTTTCCCCGTTAATATAGCGTGCCATATCAGAGGCGAGAAAAAGGATTGTCGCAATGACTTCGTCAACGGTTCCCATTCTTCCCAGAGGAGTTTTGCTGGACAGGAAATTGACGAAGACCTCTTTTTTAACAAGACCTTCATTCATACCGCCTTTGATAAAACCGGGTGCAAGGGTACAAATGGTAACACCGTATTTTGACCATTCATAGGAAAGTTCCCTGGCCATGACAATGAGGGCGGATTTGCTGATGGCGTATGGGAGGAAGCCTTTTTCTCCAAAGAGGGCAACCTGTGAAGCCATATTGATGATCCGGCCCGATTTTTGGGCGATCATTTTTTTCCCGAAGGCTTGCGTTGCGTAGAATGTACCTTTCAGGTTTACATCGATGACCTTGTCAAAGTCATCTTTCTTTATCTTTTCTGAAGGGGCGAGGGGATTGACGATGCCGGCATTATTAATGAGAATATCTACCTTGCCCCAGGCGTTGACCACATCTGTGGCTGTCTTTTCCATTGCTTCAAAGTTTGTAATATCATTATTAAAAGCAAGGACCCGTTGACCCTTGAAATCCTCTTCAAATTTTGCCGTTGCATCCTTGTTGCGCCCGTTTACTGCCACTGCCGCGCCTTCCGCGAGAAAGGCTTCTGCCATTGCGCGCCCAAGACCCTTTGCTCCTCCCGTGATAAAGACAACCTTATTTTCAAATTTCATAGTGTACCTCCGTACAGATTCTTTATTCTTTTATCGAAGAGCCCGATAAGGCCTTCGTTATTCGCAATTTCCAGACCGGTCACTTCATGCCAGACATCATTACGCTCCATACAGAGATATATAAAGAGGTTTTCGTCGATGTCCTTCAGTTTTTCGTAAAGCATCCGGTAGACCTTTATCCTCTCCATTTTCAGATACCGGTATTTTCCATCCTCGCCCCGTATGAATTCTCCTGAGAGGAGATTTTTTCTCTTATTTTCGATAAAATGATTGAAAAGCATCGGGGGAAACCTGAGAAGACCGAGGCTGATCCAGATAATCTTTTCCGGATCGAGTATCCTCCTGATATCTTCTATGAGATAATGATAGTCTTTTTCAAAACCGTCGTAGATGACAACAGGGTCAAAGTGGAGTCCCACGAAGCACCCCCTGTCCTGGGCTTTTTTCGCTGCCTTCAGGCGTTTGTAAAGGGGACTTGTCCTTTTTTCCTCGCTGTCTATGAGCTGTTGCGGGGAGACAGAAAAGGAGATGACTGTATAGGGATTGAGATAGGGTACAAGGTGATCTATTGAGGCCCATTTTGATTTTAGTTCCAGAAGGGCCTGCCTCTTCTGCCCGAAAAATTCGACGATGGGTCTGTTAAGGTCAAGCTTTCTATCCAGCGCGAGGCTATCGGAGAGTTCTCCTGTTCCGAATCGCAGGACATGGACGGTTTCCTGATTGATAGCATCCTCCACCTGGGAAAGGATATAGGGTATGTCATTGGTTACCCGGATGTTGGGGGTGTTGAGATAAGCTTTCATGATACAGTATGAGCAGGAGAGGGTGCATCCCTCGACGAGATCAATCGTTTTATAGCCGCAGCATATGTGGTGTTTTGTGCCGGGACAATCTCTTACAATACTGCCTTTTGCTTCAACGAACTCTACCCTTTGTGAGTTCAAAGATACTCCTTATATGACCTTCCTCAAGCACTTCATTAAGTTTTCTTATGAGCTCTTTTGTGTCCTGCTCGTTCTTTGTTCTTATGACTATATCAATATACTCCTTTTCAAAGAAAGGGTCTACCTTAATGTCAATACCGGGCGGAAGGGCAGCTATTTTTCTGATTTGTTCAAGTTTATTTTCAAGGGATGAAAGGCCCGGATGAATCTTCTTTTTCAGTCTTGTCCGAAGGTCCTCTGCGTTTTCGGCGTCTTTCAATATGCTCTTATCGAAACTGCCTTGCTTGATCTTTGCAAGATGGAGCATTTCAAGTATCTCGCGGATGTAACTTTCGGTGAGGCGCATCGATGTCAGCGTCCTCATAACCGTTTTTTGTTCCTGTTTTTCAAACCGAAGCAGATATTCGATATTTTTCATCGAAAGCCCATAATCGAGAATGAAATCCTTTAACGGTTTTTCTGCGGAGGCTATGGAAAGAAACGTTCTGAGGACTTTTTCGTGAGGGTTCAATGAAAAGAGCGCCATTACATCATGGATCTCCTCCTGTGGAAAACCCATATTGACCATTTTTTCCAGAGCAAGGGCTTTCTCTATAATATTGAACCCTCTGGTAAGGTTATTGTGAATGGCAAAGAGAAGGGCGTCCTTTTCGCTGAGTTGTATTCTTACTACAGGGACTTTTTTTATGTTGAGCTGTCGCGCCGATTCAAGCCTTTTAAATCCCGTGACCAGAGAAGCGCCAGGACCTTCAAGGAGAATGAGAGGCTCTATAACGCCAACCTTTTCAATAGAAGCGAGAAGTCTCTTGTCATTGAGCGGGTATGACAGGCAGAATTTTCTCTCACGATTGTCTATCTGCCGGAGCGGTATTGTGTCCATCATCGGGTAAGAAACGCCAGTATACCCTTGATAATGACGAATATAAGGGAAAGCCCTATGAAAAAAATGCCGGCCATAACAAACCAGTGTGGGACAAAGGGTGTACGGCGGGGCTTCTCGCCGGTTGCTTTTGTGTATATCTTATTAAATCGGGGGTTTTTCTCGGCGATAATATGGAAAAGGGAGACAAGGAGGGGAATACTGAATAAGAAGCCGAATGCTGAAAAGATCCATAGGCCGTTCCGGTCGCCTGCTTGTATGCCGAGATAGATGATATAGACACAGAAAGCCACTATTAACGTTGAAGACCCGATGATGATCCAATGTGAAATATTCCGTTTTGCCATGGAGCAATCCTCCGTTTATATGAGGTTTATTGTATAAAAGTATTCACCTTGTGTCAATGTTGCGGTATTATTTTATTGTTGTTGAAAACAGAATGAGTATAGTAGAGGACAATTAAAGGGCAGGGAGGAGAGTATGAAAAAATCGATGGGTCCAAGGATAATGCTGTTTCCTGCGCCTGTTCTCGTTGTCGGAACCTACGATGGATCAGGTCGGCCGAACGTGGCGACAGTGGCTTGGGGAGGGATATGTTGCTCAGAACCTCCCTGTATCGGAATATCTCTGAGGAAAGCTACCTATACATACGGAAACATCGTAGAAAAAAAGGCTTTTACCATTAACCTAACAACCGAGCCCCATGTAAAAGAAGCAGATTACTTCGGAATAGTATCGGGTAAGACGATCGATAAATTTTCATCTACGGGGCTTACTCCGGTCAGGAGTGAATATGTTGATGCCCCTTACATCAAAGAATTTCCCTTTGTCCTTGAATGCAGATTACTTCACACGATTGAAATTGGTCTCCATACACAGTTCATCGGAGAAATTCTCGATACAAAGATTGATGAAGAGATGCTTGCAGAGAATGGACTCCCTGATATTAAAAAACTGAAACCTGTGGCCTACACGCCGGAGATTAAAAATTATTACTCTTTCGGTGACATTCTCGGGAGGGCCTTTTCTATAGGAAAAAAGGTACCATAACTGTTGATCTGTTAATAATTCATATCGGACAGGATCCCCCCCTGTTGAATGCAGATTGAATTTATAATAAGAGTCGCCAATTTACAAGTATATTCTTGTGGATATGGAGGAAAGAGCCTTCTGCTGCATTTGTAACTGTTTAAATTAATTTGCTTATCCCCTGACAATCTGTTATAAAATTAGCCTGTTTATTAGGGGCCGGTATCAAAAAGCGGATGTAATGATTTATCATACGTGGAACAGACGGATCAGCCGGTTATTAACGAAAGGACAATAGAGAACATTTTATAAGTGTTATGCGCATAGAAGAGTTTGACTATTTTTTGCCGAAAGAGATGATTGCCCAATATCCTGCTGAGGAGAGGCCATCTTCACGCCTTCTCGTTTTTGACAGAAAAAAAGGCATTGTCGACCACAGGCATTTTCTGGATATTACGGAATATCTCCGCGAAGGCGACCTCCTTGTTTTAAATGACAGTAAGGTCTTTCCGGCGAAACTGATCGGCAAAAAGGAAACCGGCGGCAAAGTGGATATGCTCCTCGTTGAGAAAGTCGCCGCCGACAGATGGCGCTGTCTCACCAGGGACGTAAGAAAAGGTACTGACAGGGTTGAACTTTTTATTGGTGAGCACAGGGCTGTATTGACAAAAGAGGATTCGGACTGGATGGTCCGGTTTCTCTACGACGGTGACAGTGATGATCTTGTTATGAAATACGGCTCAATGCCCCTTCCTCCTTATATCAAGAGGAGTAATGGCAATGGAGTGGTTGATTATGAGCGATATCAGACGGTCTATGCCCGGCAGAATGGTTCCATAGCGGCCCCCACAGCAGGTTTTCATTTTTCGAAGACACTCATGGAGGCCATTGAAAAGATGGGTGTTCAAATTGCAAAAATTACCCTCCATATCGGTATCGGCACCTTTTCCCTCATTAAAAGCCATGCCGTGGAAGAACATATCATGCACCGTGAATATTACGAACTGGATGAAACGATAAAGGCGGCTATCAGGGAAGCAAAGGATGCGGGAAGACGGATTGTGGCATGCGGCACCAGTGCGGTCCGGACCCTCGAAACAATCTTTTCTGGTAACGGCAATACGCCGCTTCGAGGCCACACAGAGCTTTTTATCTATCCCGGCTATCAATTCAAGATGGTCGATGCCCTTATTACCAACTTTCATTTGCCGAGGTCGACGCCACTTTTGCTTGCCTCTGCTTTTGCGGGAAAGGATGGACTGCTGAGGTGCTACGACGAGGCAAAGGGGCAGGGATATCGTTTTTACAGCTACGGGGATGCGATGTTGATAGTATGAAAACATTTATAGATATTATATAAAATGAAAACAATTGAGATTTTGAAAAATGATGGCCGGGCAAGACAGGGCAAGCTCTTAACAGAGCATGGGAATATAGATACGCCTGTATTTATGCCTGTCGGGACCCAGGGCATCGTGAAGGCCATGACGCACAAAGAGCTTGAGGAGATGGGCGTCACAATGATTCTCGCCAATGCTTATCACCTGTATCTTCGGCCCGGTGATGATCTGATCCGACGGCTGGGGGGTATTCACAAATTCTCCGGATGGAAAGGAGCTATGCTTACCGATAGCGGTGGGTATCAGATTTTCAGTCTCGGTGTGCTTCGGGAGATTAAGGAAGATGGTGTTCTGTTTCAATCACATATCGATGGTTCCCGTCATTTCCTGACCCCCGAGAAGATGGTTAAGGTCCAGGAGAATATCGGAGCCGATATTGCCATGTGTCTTGACGAGTGCGTCTCCTATCCTTCGTCCTATGAGTATACCAACGATTCTGTGGACTTGACGACACGGTGGGCAAAACGGTGCCGTGAAGCGAAAACAGAAGATGGACAGAAGCTTTTCGGCATTATCCAGGGTGGTTTTTATGAAGATTTACGGCTCAAATCCGCAGAGGACCTCCTTGGGATGGATTTTGACGGATATGCAATCGGTGGCTTAAGCGTTGGCGAACCTAAAAGTCATATGTGGGATATGGTTGACGTCGTCATTGATTTGCTGCCCAAGGACAAGCCGCGCTATATGATGGGTGTCGGTATGCCTGAAGACTTGCTTAATGGCGTCAAAAGGGGTATTGATATGTTCGATTGCATTATCCCCACTCGGCTTGCCCGTAATGGGACCCTTTTTACCTGGGACGGCAAAATGAATCTGAAGAACGCCCGTTTTACCGAAGATGCAAGACCCATTGATGAGACCTGTTCCTGCTATACCTGCAGGACATTTTCCCGGGCCTATCTGCGGCATCTTCTTGTCGCCCATGAACTGACGAGTTTTTACCTCAATACGATCCACAATGTATTTTTTTATATGGAATTCATGAAAAGGATCCGTGAGTCCATTGAGAGCGGATCTTTTGAGGTTTTTTCCCAGGAATTTAAAGCAAAATACGAAGGAGGTGAATATCATGATGAGCGTAGCGTATGCAGCGGGAGCTAATCCGGGAGCAGCAGGTCAGGGAATGGCACAGTATTACCAGATCTTTGTGCTGGTTGCTATTGTTGGGATTTTCTATTTTTTAATGATCAGACCCCAGCAGAAAAAGGCAAAAGAACATAAGAACTTTCTCGAAAATTTGAAGAAGGGCGATAAAATTATTACTTCCGGTGGTTTGTATGGTACAATAACGGGAATTACCGATGATGCTGTCACTATGGAGATTGCGGAAAAGGTAAGGGTAAAAGTAGAGAAAAGCACAGTAGCTGCTTACCAAAGAACTTAACGAAATGAAAGGAGAATACAGTGGGAAGGTATGAAAATATTGTGGTATTAAGCCCGGACATCACGAAGGAAGAAGAAGAGGAACTTCTCAAAAGGATACAGGGCAATCTGGAAAAAGCGGGCGCCAACATTATACGATTGGATGACTGGGCGGTGAGGAGACTTGCGTATCCTATCAAGAAAAAGGACAGAGGCCATTATATCTTTTTCCTTCTCGATATGGATGAAGGCAACGTGGCCGGTATGAGCAAATTTTACCGGACCCTTGACCCTGTTTTGAGACATATGTTTGTCAGTGTTGACGCGAAGAACGAAGGGCCGAAGAAGCCGCCGGATCAGGTTTCCTTTGATGAAATGGAAGGCGAGTATTCTTGAACAGGGTCTTTTTCACGGGTAGGCTTAAAACGAAACCTGAAGTCGTCTACACACCAAAGGGGGAAAAGTTTGTCCTTTTCCCTTTATGGGTCGATGAAGGCGATTTTCGTATCGATGTCGAGTGTACCGGTGAGAGAAGCACAATACATTGGAATGAAAAGATAGGTAAGGAACTTATGATTTCCGGAATGCTTGTCAAAACGAAAACAAAGTCCCATGATGTTTTCAAATTGAAAGCGCATAAAATTTACTGGATGGAGGAATAAATGCCAAGACCGACAAGACCGACAAGACCTGAGGGTGGTCAGAAAAAGAGGGTTTACCTCAGAAAAAGAGTATGCAAATTCTGCCAGGATGCGAACATTGCCATCGATTACAAAGACCCCAGACTTTTAAAGCAGTTCATATCGGAACGGGGTAAAATAATGCCGAGAAGGATGACCGGAACCTGTGCCAATCACCAGAGAAAAGTAAAGGAAGCAATAATGATCGCACGGCATATCGCTTTTCTTCCTTTTACGACATTAACGAAATGATGGAGGTTGTTTTATGAAGGTTATATTGACCGAAGATGTGCGGGGCACCGGTAAAAAAGGTGATATGGTAAGCGTGAAAGATGGGTACGGGAGAAACTTTCTCATACCGGGAGGGCTTGCTATCGCCGCATCGGAAGGGAACGTAAAGAGGCTTGACAGTATCGTCAGAAGTATTGAGAAGAAAAAAGGGAAGGACCTGAAAAATGCTGAAGATTTTAAAGCAAGACTTGAAGAACTGTCTCTCAGCATAAAGATGAAAGCCGGCAGTGATGGAAAACTCTTCGGTTCCGTAACCCATAAGAATATAGCAGAGGCAATTTCAAAAGCTATCGGCATGGATGTTGACAAAAAGCTTATCCGCATCGATGAGCCCATCAAAATGACTGGAGCATATACTATTGAAGTTCACATCCGCCAGGATGTTAACGCGTCGGTAAAAATTGAGGTTGGGCAAACAGAAGAATAAGAAATGGTAAGGCCCTTAAAGAACGTCAGGGACACGAAGGAAGCGAGAAACCGTGTGCCGCCTCAGAATATCGAGGCGGAGCAATCGCTCCTTGGCGGGCTGCTTATTGATCATGAAGCGATCAATAAGGTCGCCGATATTGTGGGGCCTGCCGATTTTTACCGTGATGCTCACGGCAAAATTTATGAACTGGTATTAAACCTCTACGAACGCAATGACGCCATCGATATTATCACCGTAAGCAGTCTTGCACGGGACAAAGGTGTCATTGAAGCTATCGGCGGGGTGACCTATCTGAACAACCTCGTTGACCTCATGCCCAGCGCTGCCAACATTGCATATTACGGAAAGATGGTCAAGGAGAAGGCCCTCCTCAGGCAGCTCATGAATGTGGCAACGGAGATTATTGAAAAAGGTTTCGATCTTGATGCCAATGTGGAAACGTACATTGATGAAGCCGAGAGGATGATCTTCCAGGTTGCAGAAAACAAATTCAAGCCCGCTTTTTACTCCATTAAAGAGTTTGTCATGGAGAACGTAAAGACTATCGAGCGTCTTTATGAGAGAAAACAATCTGTCACCGGCTTACCTACCGGATTTACAGACCTCGACAAACTGACGAGCGGACTTCAGCCCTCGGACCTTATCATTGTTGCCGGAAGACCAAGTATGGGGAAAACGGCATTTGCCATGAATATTGCGCAAAACATTGCTACCATGAAAGATAGCCCTGCCCCTGTAGGCATATTCTCTCTGGAAATGTCCAAGGAGCAGCTTGTGACAAGGCTACTCAGCGCAGAATCGGAAATAGGGCACTCAAAGCTCAGGACAGGGACGCTGTCGGGTTCGGAGTGGCCAAAACTTGCTGAAGCTGCCGGCAGGCTGAGCGATGCCCGTATGTTTATCGACGATTCCCCGGCGCTTTCCGTGCTGGAGCTTCGCGCGCGGTCACGGAGACTGATGAAAGAGCATGGCCTGGGGCTCCTTGTCATCGATTATCTCCAGCTTATGAAGGGAAGATCAGGAGCAGACCGTCGTGAACAGGAGATATCAGAGATATCAAGGTCTCTCAAGGCCCTGGCAAAGGAACTCAACATCCCCATCATCGCCATTTCGCAGTTGAATAGAGCGCCGGAACAGAGGTCGGAAGGCGATAAGAGGCCCCGGCTCGCCGATTTGCGTGAATCGGGTGCCATTGAGCAGGATGCAGATGTTATTATGTTTATTTATCGCGATGAAGTGTATAATAAGGAGAAAGAAGAGAACAAAGGAGTTGCGGAAATTATTATCGGTAAACAAAGGAATGGGCCTATTGACACGGTTAAATTGGCATTTATCGCCGAACTTACAACCTTTAGAAACCTCTACTTTAAAGAATGAACATTCCTAATCTCATTTCCATCTTTCGCATTTTCATAACAATATTTTTTATTCTTGCTGTCCATAAAGACAGGTTCATCGTTGCTTTCTATCTTTTCATATTCCAGGGGTTAACGGACATGCTCGACGGGTTTCTCGCACGGGTCATGAGCAAGAAAACAGACCTCGGGGCGTTCCTTGACCCCATAGCAGATAAGACAATGCTCGTTGCAGGTTTTGTTATGCTCAGCATCAAAGGCATAGTCCCTTTGTGGCTCACGATGCTTGTTATCCTCAAAGATGTTGTCGTAGTTACCGGCTTTCTGGCCCTTTACAAGCTTGCCTATACGACAAAGCCGGTTCCGAGCGTATTCGGCAAGATCACCACAGTATGCCAGATTGCGACGATTCTTTATATCCTCTGGTCAGGTGCGAGAGCATATGGTGATGCACTTTTTTATGTGACAGCTTTCTTCACCACTCTGTCCGGCCTCCACTATGTTTACGTGGGGATTCGCATGCTTCGCGGTGAGAAGGTTACTCAATCGCCTGCCGGAAATTAATATCTATCCCGATGTATCTTCGTTCAATATAATTGTATTGTACTCTTCCTTGTGGGGGCAGCACACGGCCCTCGTGACACCGGAGGACCTTGTGGTACCTATTGAATAATGTTGGCCGTAGATGAATACCCGGTTAAATCATTTGATAACCGTAGGATAGCAGTTAAACTCTGTTATACAACCCCCTTGTTTTCCGGATACCCGCGATAATACTGTCCGCTCATTAAATGATCAATGAGTCGAAAAACAAGAGTATACAGGAAAAAAGAAACGACACGAACGGTGAGCTAAAACGAAATATTAAGATGGCGAAGCCCCATGATTTTAAAAGAAACAGTCGGGTGGGGGGGTGACTTTAGTTTCTTCTCTTGCTTATTGAGCTGACTGAGTTGTCTAAATAGCAGGTACTTGCTCATAAACTAAAAAGGGGCTCCGCCTTTGGAAGCAATATTTGTTGTTATGATATCTGTTTATTGTGTTTCAATCCTGTTAATTAAGTGTTGCATATTTTTGGGTCCCTCGCTGACCCTTCGTACACAATTATTTACGGCATCAATTTTTTACGTAATCCGACAAGACTGCAAAGACCGGTAGCGAGCAAAAGAATAGCTGGGGGAACAGGGACAGGTGCAGCCGCAGTTCTTTTGAAAACCGGATCATTCGTATTAAGATTTGTAATGGTTGGAAAACTCCAATTGTTTGTGCCACTATAATTGAAATTTAAATAAGAACCGAACACCTTGTTGTCACTTGTATAGGCAAGATAAGCAAGGTGCAAAGAATCTGACGAGGTTCCTGTGAAGGAAAAGGTCCAGTTGAAATTGCTGGTGTTCAATGCTGTGTTAGTCGCTACTACGTAATTGGGGTTTGGTAACTGTGTTGTCCATGAACCTGCTGTAAAACCACTCATCCCGGGATTCTCCAGGCTGCTCGTACCAGATAGCTTGAATACTTCTATTTTAGTAATGTTATATGTGATACCATCGTAAATTCCATTTTCGTTAAGTCCTTGGGACCAGGATGCAAATGAGGGGGCTCCCCAAAGGCATATAAGAAAAACCGTCATTAAACAAACTGCGATTCCATTCTTAAGTATCCTGATTGACAATAAGATGCTTTTCATGTGGTTTCCTCCAAACATTGTAATTGTTTTTATCTTTGCCGTTTTTGTTATCATGATGTATTACAATGCAATAAGCATACCATTCAAAATATACTGTATCTTTTAAAGTATAGGTTTATCTTTTAAAACCAGTTGGACAATTCAGGATGGTTCTGGAAAATGATGCTTTATTGTAATGATATCAACGATGCATAACCAATCATGATGTACCATTTATGTCGTTTAAGATGGTGTTTGTTATGTATGTTTGTTTGCTGTAATCCCATAGTGCAGGTGTATGCTGGGATATACCAATAAACTTCCTATCTACAAATTTTGTAGGGTTACCGTTTTTTTGTAGTAATTTGTTCCAATGAACCCACCTTATGGTTTGAGGTAAAGACGATATTAATACGACAATTGACCATGATTTATGAGAAAACAAGGACTTTGGTTACCCGTTATATTCAGATGGGTGGGAGAACTGCAAAAGATCCTGTAACGGGGGTAGACTGCTGGACAATAGGAAAATCAGTTCTCCCATCAGACCAGCGAAAGAGATTGCCAGGAGCATGGGCCTATAACGATTTTTCAAGGGAATAGCGGCTTATATATTTACATATAGTCGGCAGATACTATTATCGGTACGACTTATGGATAAAAATGGTGTGGCACATAGAGAGAAAGTGGTTGACAAGCAAGGCTCCTTGAATTACTATTAACAAAAAACAAAGGAGGTTGCTATGTCCGTTAAAGTAGCCATAAATGGTTTTGGAAGGATAGGAAGACTTGTTTTAAGGGCTGGTTTGCAGAGCAGTGATGTAGAATTTGTAGCTGTTAATGATCTTACTGATTCAAAAACGCTTGCCCATCTCCTGAAATACGATTCAGTTCACGGTATTATGAATGCTGATATAAAAGCCAAGGATGATGCCATTGTCGTTAATGGAAAAGAGATGAAGGTTTTTGCAATTAAAGACCCGGAAATGTTGCCTTGGAAAGATTTAGGTGTTGATGTTGTGCTTGAAAGCACTGGTCATTTTACCGACAGGGCAGGGGCAGAGAAACACTTGAAGGCAGGAGCAAAGAAGGTCATTATTTCAGCGCCGGCCAAAGGCCCGGATGTTACTTTTGTTCTCGGTGTAAATCAGCAGGTCTATGACAAATCAAAACACCACGTTATATCCATGGGTTCCTGCACAACGAACTGCCTGGCTCCAATCGTGAAGATCCTCCAGACAGAATACGGCATTGAATATGGTCTTATGACGACAATACATTCTTTTACGAATGACCAGGTTGTTCTTGACGAGCCCCATAAAGATTTGCGCAGGGCGCGTACTGCTTCACTATCCATGATACCGACCACAACAGGCGCCGCAAAAGCCATAGCCGAGGTTATTCCGGAATTGAAAGGGAAACTGGACGGCCTTGCAATCCGGGTTCCTACACCCAATGTTTCCTTGGTTGATTTTGTGGTAACGCTTTCCACAAAGGTAACAAAAGATGAAGTGAATGGAAAGTTCCGGGCATACGCGGAAGGTCCCATGAAGGGTATCCTTGCATGCTGCGACGAGCCCCTTGTTTCTAAGGATTTTAATGGAAATCCCTATTCTTCAATAGTTGATATGGAGAATACCTGTGTAATCGGCGGAAATATGGTAAAAGTTCTCTCCTGGTATGATAATGAGTGGGGTTTTTCAAGCAGAATGTTTGAACTCCTTTCCTTCGTTATGAAGTAATACTCAACGCCTAGTCCGCACAGCGGACGAGAAGGAGCGAGATGAACCGAGGGACGAGGGACGTCCGCTTCGCTAGGACGAAGGACGAAAAAACAAGGCCCTAAGATAGGGTGAAACTCCTTAGCGAGTAAACGGGCCCGCGCAGCAGAGAAGCCTTGAAGGAAACAAGGCAGGACAGTTATGATAGAGAAGTTAGATTCCCTTTAGCGAGTTCACGAGCGAGAAGGGGAGGCTCCGCAGGCTTATGCCTGTGGAGGGGGCGACGTGAGCCCCAGAAAAATGAGGTGGAACTATTATGAAATACATTGATCAGGTTGATATGAAAGGTAAAAAGGTTCTTATCCGTGTCGACTTTAATGTCCCTGTCAATGAGAGCGGGGCTATTACCGACGATACACGGATCAGGGCGCATGTGAGGACAATCCGCTATTGTCTTGACGCAGACGCAAAGGTGATTCTGGCATCACACATGGGAAGACCAAAGGGCCAGCGAGTTGATAAACTCTCTTTAAAACCTGTTGCAGAGGTGCTTTCAAAGCTTTTGCAGAAGGAAGTTACCTTTATCGATGACTGCATCGGGGACAATGTGGAAAAGACTGTTGCTGCAATGAAAACAGGAGATGTGGTGCTTCTTGAGAATCTCAGGTTTCACATAGGCGACGAGAAGAATGATGTTGATTTTGGGAAAGCGCTGGCGAAGCTCTGTGATGTATACATTGATGATGCCTTTGCTGTTTCTCACCGGAAGGCAGCCTCAAATGTTGCAATAACGCAGTTTGCCCCGGTAAGCGCCGCAGGTTTTCTTTTAAAGGATGAAATTGAATATTTCAATAAAGCTATGAGTAATCCCGCAAGGCCCCTGGTTGCCATCATCGGTGGTGCAAAGGTTTCAGATAAGATCGGGGTTCTTGAAAATCTTATTGATAAAGTGGACAAACTCATTATCGGTGGCGGTATGGCATTTACCTTCTTAAGGGCCCTCGGGAATGAAGTAGGTAAGTCCCTCTGTGAGTATGAAATGGTCGATAAGGCAAAAGAGATCATGAATAAAGCTAAAATAAAAAATGTGATTATTTATCTCCCCCTTGATTGTGTTACGGCCGATAAAGCTGCCTTGGATGCGCAGATAAAAGTCACCAGGGTTGATGAAATCCCGAAAGATTCTATGGGGCTCGATATCGGCCCTGCCACGATTTCGATCTTTGCCGGTGCCTTAAAAGATGTGAAAACGATTGTATGGAATGGTCCGATGGGTATGTTCGAACTGGGACCCTTTAGTGCGGGTACTTTTGCCATGGCAAAGGCTGTTGCCGAATCCGGCGCGCTTTCTATTATTGGCGGCGGCGATACTAATTCGGCGGTCCGTATAGCAGGTGTGAGCGCAAAGATATCCTACATTTCTACCGGCGGCGGTGCCTTTCTTGAACTTCTGGAAGGCAAAACAATGCCTGCCGTCGAAGCCCTGGAAATAAGCGGAGGTAAGTCATGACAAACTGGATGGTTGCTGGAAACTGGAAGATGAATACAACGAGCAGTGAGGCCATTGCGCTTGCGCAGAGCGTAAGAGACGCCACTCCCCGCTTATCCGAAGGCGAGATTGTTCTTGCCCCTCCCTTTACTGTTTTGTCCAGTGTTAATGAGATTGTCAAAGGTTCACATATCAAGCTTGCTGCTCAGAACATATTTTATGAAGATAAAGGCGCCTATACCGGTGAAATCTCACCTGCCATGCTTAAAGACGTAGGCTGTACGTATGTGATAATTGGCCATTCAGAGAGAAGAAAATATTTTCATGAGACTGATGAGACAGTCAATTTGAAAGTAAAAAAGGGCCTTGGCTCAGGATTAAAGTGCATCATATGCGTGGGAGAAACCGAGGAAGAACGGGAAAAGGGTGTCATGGAGTTTGTCGTTGGTATTCAGATTAAGAAGGCAATGAGCGGCATTGAAGCGCTGGATAACGTGGTTATTGCCTATGAACCTGTGTGGGCTATCGGGACGGGAAAAAACGCTACTTCCGCCGAGGCCGAAGAAATGCACCATTTTATACGAAATGTACTTGGCGAAACCTACGGAGATGTGGTAAATAAAGTGAGGATATTATACGGTGGGAGTGTGACACCGGAAAATATCGGGGAACTCATTGGAATGAAAAATATCAATGGAGCACTCGTTGGTGGAGCATCCTTGAAATCTGAAACATTTATTGGTATAATAAAACGCATGACGGAGAAAAGATAATGATAACGATCATTGCCATTATTCATATACTAGTTGCTATTGCTCTCATACTTATTGTACTGCTCCAGACTGGCAGGGGATCGGAGATTGGTGCGGCTTTTGGTGGCGGATCAAGCCAGACATTGTTTGGCAGTTCGGGATCGTCCAAGTTTATGACAAAGCTTACGACAGCAGCAGTTATCATTTTTATGTTGACGAGCCTGTCTTTGGCAATTTTTTACAAAAATAGAGAGAGTGCCGCAAGGAGCGTGCCTGTGAAGACAGGAGAAAGCGTGCCGGCACAACAGCAGAAATGATTGCCGAAGTGGTGGAACTGGCAGACACACCATCTTGAGGGGGTGGCG
>PNOF01000055.1 GCA_013824645.1 Syntrophus sp. (in: bacteria)
ATTTGCGGTGCGGATTTAACGGCAATAGATTTGCCGCTGCTTATCGCGCTTGGCGCCAGATTGTATGAAGAACCGGAGAAGATCATCCTGCTCCCGGAAGGATTGGAAAAAATTGCAGTGCGCACTGTAATGCATCGGATCGTTAACCTCATGGGCTCCTGGCATTCGCAGCTTCTTGAGGTAATGGGCGCCATGGGTATCCGTGAAGCACGGCGCCTGCGCGGTGAGACCGGAAGAGCTATCTTCTTTGAGGAAATCGATAATGATACTTTTGGAAAACTATTTAAAAAAAGAGAAACAGTAAAAATATGAAACCATCAACTGTAAAAATTAAAAAAATGCCGTCGCGATTTAAACATCAGGTGCCGAAATATAAAATTACTAGATCCGGAGCCTGCATCAACTGCGGTACTTGCGCCAAATCATGTCCCTACGGAGTGCATGAAAGACAGGAAGGGCATAACAAGATGAGCGTGCCGATAGACTATAAATGCATGGGGCTGGAATGCAGGAACAACGATTTTTATTGCGTGGCAAAATGTCCGCGCAAGGCATTGAGCATCTCCCTCAATCCCATGTATGAAACACTCGGCGATTATCGTTGGACAGCGGATATGATTACCGGAACCTGGATAATGGCGGAAACAGGATATCCGCCGGAGCGAAAGGATCTGGAATATAATACGGGTAATTCCGGCGGCGGCTTTGACAAACTGCGCCTTAAGTTTCCTGACGGGCAGCCGAAAATTGATAAACTTGAAATATCAACGGAGATTCCCTTAAACAGGAGAAATGACGGCCGCGCCAATGTTGTCATTTCCACTCCCGTCTATGGCGGGGGTATGTCCTTCGGGTCGGTAAGTCTTCCGACGATGGTTTCCAAGGCGCACAACGCAACAATATGGAATACATTTACCTGTACCGGTGAGGGAGGATACCCGGAAGTGCTTCAACCGTATAACGACCATGTGATCACTCAGGTGGCGACTGGTTTATTTGGGGTGCGCGAGGAAACAATACAGCGGGTAAAAATAGTGGAATTCAAATATGCGCAGGGCGCCAAACCCGGCCTCGGCGGGCATCTTCTGGGTGAAAAAAATACAGAGAGCGTTGCCCGGATGCGGGAAGCGGTCAAAGGCACTTCCTTGTTTTCACCTTTTCCGTTTCATTCGGTGTATTCCATCGAAGACCACAAGAAACATATTGACTGGATCAAACAAATGAATCCCAACGCGTTGGTTTCCGTTAAGGTTTCGACACCCAATGATGTGGATATGGTTGCTGTCGGTTCATACTATGCCGGCGCTCATATAATTCATATCGACGGCGGATATGGCGGCACCGGCGCTGCGCCGGACATTGCCAAAAAGAACATCGCCATGCCCATAGAATACGCGATATCGAAAGTGCATAATTTTTTAAAGGATGAGGGCGCCCGTGATGCGGTAACGCTCATTGCCTCAGGCGGCATCAGGACTGCTCACGATTTGGTTAAAGCCATTTGCCTCGGCGCGGATGGCGCGGTTATCGGCACAGCAGAATTGGTTTCCCTGGAATGTGTCCGCTGTGGAAACTGTGAATCAGGCCGCGGCTGTGCCCGCGGTATTGCCTCAACGGATTCGGAACTTGCCGATCTGTTTAACGAAGAATGGGCAACACAGCGCCTTACTAACATGTATCATGCCTGGAATGTCCAGCTTGTGGAAATACTGCAGAAGTTCGGTATGAGGAGTGTCAGAGAACTTGTCGGTCGGACCGATTTGCTAGAACATATAGATTACAGTAAATAAAGCGGAGCTTGCTAATAATGGACAATGTTGAAAAAATAACTATATCACGCGCTGAAATTTGCAGCCAGGTACCGCCTTTGGCCCTAAACACAGAAGAAGAAGGCGGTTGCGGCGTTACAGGGTTTATCTGTTCTATTCCTGTAACGGGAAAGAATATCTTCGAGCCATCAGCCCAGATGCACAACAGAGGTAACGGAAAAGGCGGAGGTATTGGAGCTGTCGGGTTTATTCCTGAAGCGATGGGTGTATCCAAACAGGTTCTTCAAGATGATTATATACTGCACATTGCTCTTCTTGATATCAGCGTTTGCACTGAAATCGAAGACAAATACATCAAACCGTACTTTAAAATAGATAAATCGGAAAAGCTCGCGACCATTGATGATCACCGCAGTATTGGATTGGATGTCCGGCCTCCGGATGTTATGCGTTATTTTGTGCGCGTTAAGGATGATGTCCTCGATAAGTTCATTTCGGATAACAAATTTTCATCGATGGACAGACGTGATGCCGAGGATGAATTTCTCTATCAGAACAGTTTTAAGATTAACACACACTATTATGCGTCTCTTGGTGAAAAAAAGGCTTTTGTCATGTCGCACGGCAGGAACATGATGATCCTCAAAATCGTGGGATACGCGGAAAACGTCGTTAAATACTATAAACTTGATGACTTCAAAGCGCATGCGTGGCTGGCCCACCAGCGCTATCCAACGCGCGGACGTGTCTGGCATCCGGGTGGCTGCCATCCGTTTAGTGCGCTCAATGAAGCGTTGGTACACAACGGTGACTTTGCTAATTATCAGGCTGTAAATGAATATCTCAAACAGCGCAACTATTACCCGCTGTTTCTGACAGATACTGAAGAAGCGGCACTGCTTCTGGATTTGTGGAGCAGGGTATATAAATATCCGCTGGAATACCTGATTGAGGCCATGGCGCCGACGTCGGAAAGAGACTTCGATATGTTGCCTGCGGAAAAACAGGAACTGTATAAAGCTATTCAAACCCATCATGTAGGCGCATCGCCGGATGGACCGTGGTTCTTTATCATCGCGCGCAATGATGTTAAAAATGATCAATTCCAGCTAATAGGCATTACCGATACCGCTATGTTGCGTCCTCAAGTTTTTGCTCTGCAGGAGGGGGAAGTCCAGATCGGCCTTATTTGTTCGGAGAAGCAGGCCATTGATGCGACTTTAATCTCGCTGGAGCGGGAAGATCCACGTTTCGGGCCCATTGCCGACAAGTATTGGAATGCCCGTGGGGGCAGCTATACAGATGGCGGCTCATTTATTTTCAGTCTGAAAGACACAACAGAGGGCATGAAACTCATCTGTACCGACAAATTTGGCAAGGTGATTAGCACTCCCAAAAATAAAGCTGTATGCGACGTTAATAAAAAGATAACCGTTACGGAAGATTATAAACCGATAAAAGAAAAACTTGATGCTTTATTTGCAGAAAATGATTATTCAGCCGCAGCCGATAAATTATTTACATATGTAAAGGATAGCATTGTCGGCTTTAATCCTGATAAGCTCAGGTTCTGTATTGAGGCAATCAAGGATCATGCTCTGAAAAATGATGATTCTAAACATACGGCCATCCGAGCGTTAACGCTTTTGAATGATCGTAGATTCAATACAGGCTCGATAAAAAGAAGTTCCTTGCAGCATGTCCTCAAAATTGCTCAAGATGATATTTTCGACGCGTCGCCCATGATCACAGAAATGTCCAATTCACGGTTTGTCCGGATTGACTTTGCCAGCCGCGACCAATTGCGCGCGCCGAAAAACAATGAAAAATTTCTAATTATTGATGCTGAACATTTTGAACCGGAAGGCGACAAGTGCGACGCCGTAATGATTGTAAAGGCATTTAAACTCGGCTGGAAGCGTTTCATTGTTTACAAATATCGCGGCCAGAGGTTTACCGGTTGCGGTTTCGGTCCGGCCACAAAAGATGTGAGAATTGATATTTACGGAGCTTCGGGCGATTATATCGCCTCCGGCATTGACGGCATGGAGATTTATGTTCACGGCAATGCTCAGGATCAACTCTGCCAGATTATGAAAGAGGGGAAGCTCGTGGTCTTTGGCGATGTCGGCCAGACATTTATGTACGGGGCCAAAGGAGGCGACGCGTATATAATGGGTAACGCGGCAGGCCGTCCTTTAATTAATGCCGTAGGCAGACCGCGGGTGGTGATCAACGGCACCGCTCTTGATTACCTGGCCGAATCTTTTATGGCCGGTGATCCGCTCAATGGTGGGGGTTTTGTTATTCTTAACGGCATAGGTTTTGACGATGAAGACGGTTCGGTTTGTGAATACGATACACCCTACCCTGGTTCAAATATATTTTCTCTGGCTTCCGGTGGCGCAATTTATGTCCGTGATCCTCACGAAAAACTTGTTGATGAGCAACTCAATGGAGGAGAGTTTGTCGAAATTACCGAAGCAGACTGGAATCTGCTTGAGCCTTACCTGGAAGAAAATGAAAAACTTTTCGGTATTACTATAGAAAGGCTCCTCACGGTTGAAGGCAATAAAAAAACTCCACAGGAAATATACAGAAAGATCAGACCTCTAAAAGCGGCAGCTGTCAAAAAGGATGATGATGGTCTGGAGGAGTAAGTTCGGAATCGAAGAAAACATTTCTGTTTCAATTACCATTAAACTACCCGGATTGTCCGGGTAGTTTTTTTCTTTATAATCAAAAAAACTATCTGCGCTAATGAAAATTAAAAGCATATTAAAAAAGTAGTGCATTAATTTAAATTTGGAGTTACTGTAAGTCATTGAAATTGTCAAATTAAAGGTGCTTTGATGATCAACATGTCCAGTGTCAGTACAGGCATTACAGGATTGGATAAAACTCTTAATTACCTGCAAATGGGTGACAATGTTGTTTTTCAGGTTGAAAATATTGAAGACTACATAACATTTGTAAATCCTTATGTGAACACAGCCCTGGAAAAAGGACGGCGTGTTGTTTACATGCGCTTTGCTAAACACCCGCCGCTTTTAGAGCCCACAGGGAAAGTTACTATTTACAAACTTAACGCTGATATCGGTTTTGAATCTTTCTCTACACAGGTTCATTATATCATCCGGCAGGAGGGACGCGATGTTTTTTATGTATTTGATTGTCTATCAGATCTGCTTCTGACCTGGGCAACTGACCTGATGATTGGTAACTTTTTTGTTATTACTTGTCCTTATCTTTTTGAGTTAAATACTGTCGCCTATTTTTCTATTCTTCGGAACCGGCATTCTTTTAAAACCATTGCCCGCATTAGAGAAACTACCCAGGTACTGCTGGATATTTACAACTATCAGGGTAAACTTTGTGTCCACCCTATCAAAGCATGGCAGCGCTATTCGCCGACGATGTTTCTTCCGCATATGATGGAAAAAGACGAATTTGTTCCCATTACTAATAGTGCCGATGCCTCAAATTTATTTTCCCATCTTCATCAGGCGAGTGCCGCCGGTGCCGAAAGAAATCTGGATTATTGGGATCGCATATTCATGCAGGCAAAGGATATGCTGGAAAATCCAAAGGACATAACAGAAAAGCAGAAAATGGTAGAGCAGCTTTCCCGTGTGTTGATCGGACGGGAGAAGCGAATGCTGACTCTGATAAAAGAATATTTTACACTGGAAGATCTTATCGAAATAAAAGAGCGGCTCATTGGAACAGGTTTTATCGGCGGTAAATCTGCCGGAATGCTTCTGGCGCGCAACATTTTGCGAAAAGACTCTTCCATAAACTGGTCAGAGCATCTGGAATTGCACGACTCGTTTTATATCGGATCTGATGTCTTTTACTCTTATATGGTTCAAAACGGCTGGTGGAGAACCCTCATGTCCCATAAAACCAAAGAAAGCTATTTTGAGAGCGCCCGGGAATTGAAAGACAAAATGTTGAAGGGAGTTTTCCCGGAAGAGGTCCGGGAACGGTTTCTATTAATGCTGGAATATTACGGGCAATCACCCATTATTGTGCGCTCCAGTAGTCTTCTGGAAGATGCCTTCGGTAATGCCTTTGCCGGAAAATATGAGAGTTATTTTTGCGCTAATCAAGGAACACCGGAAGAACGTTATGAGAATTTTGAAGAGGCAGTAAGGAAAATATTTGCCAGTACAATGAATATTAATGCCCTCACTTATCGTTTGCAGAGGGGCCTTGATCAACAAGATGAGCAGATGGCGCTGCTTGTGCAGAGGGTTTCCGGTTCGTCTCGTAAACATTATTTTTTTCCCGAATTGGCCGGTGTCGGTTTGTCTTATAATACCTTTGTCTGGCAAAAAGGAATGGATCCCCAGGCGGGAATGCTCCGGCTTGTTTTTGGACTGGGGACAAGGGCTGTAAACCGCATGGAAAATGACTATCCCCGCATTGTTGCTTTGGATGAGCCATTAGTTAAACCCTATGCTAAACCGGAAGATGCAGGACGTTTTTCCCAACATTGTGTTGACGTCATCAACCTGGAGGAAAATCGTTTTCAATCCTTATCTGTGGAAGAGGCGCTTAATGATGATTTAGAAGCACGTTTAGATCTTATTGGCTCTCAAGATATTAATGCCCGTGAGCAGATGAAAGCTTCAGGCAAACAAAAGGATGTGTGGATTCTCACTTTCGATGAGCTGCTTTCGAAGACGGAATTTACGGAATTGATGTCAAAAATGCTCAAAAGATTGGAATCAATCTATAATTATCCCGTGGATATTGAATTTACCGCGAACTTCAATACAGACGGAAAAATGCAAATCAATCTCTTGCAATGCCGGCCTTTTCAGACGAAAGGCCTCTCCAGCCGCGTGGAAATTCCCGAGAAGATTAAGAAGAGTAAAATATTACTGCGACAGGAAGGTAACTTCATGGGAGGCAGCGTTCACGAAAGTATTTCGCGAATCATTTATATTGACCCCCGGGGCTACTCAAAACTCCCTCTTTCTGAAAAATACAGTATTGCCCGATTGGTAGGCAAACTCAATAAGACGATAAATAATCGGGCCGAGATGCCGACGATTCTTTTAGGACCCGGCCGCTGGGGGACAACAACACCGGCCATGGGTGTGCCTATTACTTTTTCCGAGATAAACAATATAGCGGCTATTGCAGAAATAGCATACAAGGAAGGAAGTTTGATACCCGATCTATCTTTCGGCACGCATTTTTTTCAGGATATGGTGGAGATGAATATTTTTTATATGGCTATTTATCCTGAACAGGAAGAAGTTATCTTCAACACAGATTGGATGCAATCAATGTCTAATATTATGGGAGAGCTTGTACCGGAGGATCGCCGGTATGAGGATGTTGTCCGCGTTTATGATGTTAGAGAAAAAAAATTAATACTGCTTTCCGATATTGTGGCGCAGAAAATGGTCTGCTTCTTCAGCTAAGCAGGATAATTCACCCTGTAAACTTCAGCACACTCTGTTTCTTAAGCTTAGGTCTCATTATCCTCTGCTTTGCGGAGTAAAAAAAACCCTCAAAAACCGTATTAAGCCGAGTTTCACAAATTCTAACCAGATTCACTCACTTCTTTATTCTTTTTGCGGAATAATCTCGGATCAATTCCCAGTTTATAAATTTTATACTGAATGATTCGTTTGGTAGTTCCCAATATTTCTGCGGCCTTGGTTTGATTTCCGCCGGTTGATTCCAACGTATCAATTATTAATGATCTTTCCTGAGCTGCTACCACAGAAGATAATTTGCCGTGTTCCTTCTTTTCCACTTTAGTTTCTCTTACATGTAAAGATGGCGGCAAATGTAAACACTCAATTGTATCACCACTTGATAAAATAACGGCTCGCTCAATGCAATTTTCCAACTCGCGCACATTACCCGGCCATTTGTGAGACAGGAATTCTTCTATCGCGGCTGTTGATATTTTTTTAACATTTTTGCCCATTTCCCTGCTGTATTTCAAAATAAAATGATCCGCCAAAAGTATAATATCGCTGCCTCTTTCACGCAGCGCCGGTAAATATATGGGGAAAACATTTATGCGGTAAAACAAGTCGGCACGAAAGCGTTCCGCCAGAATGTCCTGTTCCAGGTTTCTATTAGTCGCCGCTATAATGCGGACATTGACATTAATAACCCGCGAAGAACCAAGCGGCTGAAACTTTTTTTCCTGCAAAACGCGCAAAAGCTTTACTTGGGCGGCAGCGGAAAGCTCTCCTACTTCATCTAAGAAAATTGTGCCACCGTTGGCCTCTTCAAAACGTCCCCGGCGCTGCTGCAAGGCACCGGTAAAAGCTCCTCTTTCATGACCAAAAAGCTCGCTTTCAATCAGCGTATCCGGGATTGCCGCGCAATTAACCTGAATCATTGGCCCTTTGTGCCGGGGAGAGTTCATGTGGATTGCCCGGGCGATTAGCTCCTTGCCGGTTCCTGTTTCACCGGTGATCAAGACCGTAGTTTTGGAATCGGCTACCTGGGCAACCAGACCGAATACTTCCTGCATTGGTTTAGAATGGCCTATAATATCTACGAGGGGCGCTCGCTCACTGCCGACAATTTTTTTCAGCCGTTTGTTTTCCTCTTCTAAAACTCTGATGTGAACAAATTTGGCCATTAATTCCGCAACCGATGAAAGCATCGCCAGTTCCTTATCCAGATCTTCAACTTCGCGCGCTACTTTATCGGCGGACAAAACGCCCACAACATGGTCATCATACATAATGGGAACACAAAGAAAGGCCAGCTCCGACCTGTTTAAGTGACGTCGGGCACCGGTACGGTCTAAAAAATGAGCTGCATGGCCCAGATTAGCCACAGCCATCGGACGCCCTGACTGGGCAACTTCACCGGTAATACCTTCTCCGGGCTTGTATGTTACATCCATTCCCTCAATATTTACATCATGGGCACTATCCAGCCAAACCTCCTTTTTGTCACGGTCAAAGAGAGATATCATCCCCCGCTGCATTCCCAGACGTAAACTCATTTCCTGTAGAACCTGCTCCAGTTCATCACGCAACTCTGTAGGTTGGGCTAAAATTTTAGCTATTGCGTGCAATGCGGCCAGTTCTTCATAACTATGAATACTCAATTTGCGCTCTTTCTCCGAAAGATACTTTTTTGTACTCTTCTTCATGGAAATTCCTATTAACCTTTAAGATATTTTGTAACAAAATTGTACCAATAGCAAAGGTTTTTTCGCCTTTCCAAATAAATCTGTAAAGAGTAAGCCAATTATTAGTATTTTTGGCTAATATCAATTTTTAGGGCTTTTTTATCTCCATAATATCTCCTCAATAATTTTCTTTCAGAGAACGAGGCGGCAACAAAGCTACGCTGAATGAAACCGGATTGGTATGGACATATCCTGCAAAGGGCATTAAAATAATAACCTGTGGAAACATTCCGACTCATAAGCGATTATAAACCGAGCGGTGACCAGCCGGAAGCGATCCGAAAGATCACAGAACGCATTGAAGAGGGCGCGGCGCACCAGGTCCTCTTGGGCATCACCGGCTCAGGGAAGACTTTTACCATGGCCAATGTGATAGAACGGGTACAGCGCCCTACCCTTATTATTTCACATAATAAAACCCTTGCGGCACAGCTTTTTGCGGAATTTAAAACACTCTTTCCTGAAAATGAAGTCCATTTCTTCGTCAGCTACTACGACTATTATCAGCCTGAAGCATACCTGCCTGCCTCAGACACTTTCATCGAAAAGGATTCATCCATCAATGAAGAAATTGACCGGCTGAGACTCCTTGCAACGAACGCCCTCTTTGACCATAGTGATGTCATCATTGTTGCAAGCGTATCCTGTATTTACGGGCTTGGCTCTCCTGAAGCCTATTACGGGATGCTTTTGTATCTCGAAGAAGGCCAGGGCATGGAGAGGTCGACTATCATCAACAAACTCATCCAGTGTCAGTATGAGCGAAATGATATAGACTTTTACCGGGGTAAGTTCCGCGTGCGTGGTGATAATATTGACATATACCCACCCTATGAGGAAGAAAGGGCCTTCAGGATAACAGTGGAGGAAGACAGAATTGCCTCTCTTTCTACCATTGACCCCTTAACGGGAAAAGTACTGCAACAATTGAAACGGTGTACTATCTACCCCACAACGCACTATGTGATGCCCAAAGAAACTATTGCGGGCGCCATTGCATCCATCAAGACCGAACTTGCCGAATACCTGAAAGTCCTTCATTCTCAGAATAAGCTTCTTGAGGCCCAGCGTATTGAGATGAGGACGAATTACGATTTGGAGATGCTCGCTGAAATGGGCTACTGCACGGGCATTGAGAACTATTCCCGTCACTTTACGGGAAGAAAACCGGGTGAACCGCCTCCCACGCTTATGGATTATCTTCCCCGGAATGCACTTATTATGATCGATGAAAGCCATGTAACAATACCACAGCTTGTCGGCATGTACCGGGGAGACCGGGCGCGAAAGACAACGCTTGTTGAATTCGGCTTCAGGCTGCCTTCGGCCCTTGATAACAGGCCTCTTACCTTTGAAGAGTTCGAAGCGAGGGAAAAACAGGCCCTCTATATCTCTGCAACACCGTCGAAGTATGAACTGCAAAAGGCAAAGGGCTTTGTGGCGGAGCAAGTCATCAGACCCACAGGGCTCATGGACCCTGAGATTATTGTGAAGGAAGCCAAAAACCAGATAGACACTCTTCTTCCCTATATTGAAGAGACAATACAAAACAAAGAACGGGTGCTGATTACGACGCTGACCAAACGCTTCGCCGAAGACCTGACGGATTTCCTCCTTGACCGCAGCATCAAAACAAAATATCTCCATTCAGATATTCACACGCTGGATCGGGTAGCTATCGTAAGGGATTTGCGGATGGGGAAGTTCGACGTCCTTGTCGGCGTCAACCTCCTCCGGGAAGGCCTTGACCTGCCGGAAGTAGCTCTTGTAGCCATCCTTGACGCCGACAAAGAAGGCTTTCTGCGTTCCGAGACATCTCTTATCCAGACCTGTGGGAGAGCGGCGCGAAATCTTAATGGGAAAGTGCTCATGTTCGGCGACCGCATAACAGAATCAATGCGTAAGGCTATAAGCGAAACAGAGAGAAGGCGCACAGTACAGATGGAATATAATAAAGAACACGGCATCACACCGGAAGGAATTAAAAAATCGATTACTGACGTCCTCTCATCTATCTACGAAAAGGACTACTACGAAGTACCTGTAGATGAGCTTGACGGAATAAATCTTAAGCCAAAACAGCGTTCAAAAATAGTGAAGAAATTGAAAAAAGATATTGCCCAAGCAGCCAGAAAGTGGGATTTTGAAAAGGCGAAGGAACTCAGGGACCGTCTTCTGAAAATTGAACAGATGGAACTTACCCTGTGATCAACGATAATTATATTAACAATCTGCCCGAATCACCCGGTGTTTACCGGTTCAGAGACTGCGACAATAACATTATCTATATCGGTAAAGCAAAGAACCTCAAGGAACGTGTCAGGAGCTATGTCAGGGAAGGAAAAAAAGATGTCAAAACCGAGCGGCTTGTTGAAAACATCGATCATGTTGATTTTGTTCTTACCAATAGTGAAAAAGAAGCTTTTCTTCTGGAAAATAATCTCATCAAGGAACATACACCGAAGTATAATATCAATCTCAAAGACAATAAGACCTACATCTCTTTAAAGCTTACCATCAGGGATCAATATCCTGCCCTCTTTCTGACACGGAAAATAGTCGCTGACGGCTCCCTCTATTTTGGTCCTTATCCTCATGCAAAAGAAGTGAAAGATGTGCTCAAGGTTATTGAAAGTCTTTACCCCATCCGGAAATGTAAAGATACGGTATTCAGAAAGAGGAAACGGGTCTGTATGCTCTATGAACTGGGAAAATGTCTCGGCCCCTGCGCGAAAGAAGTTGATCAGATTACATATGGAGAGATCATAGAGGAGTTAAGAGATTTTCTCCTGGGCAAAGATGAAAAACTGCTCAGAGACATCAAACAAAGGATATCAAAGGCCGTCTCGACATGGAATTTTGAAGAGGCACAGATGCTCAAAGAGCGCTATACAGCCATTAAGAGTATGGTTGAAAAACAGCATGTCCATGAGCACCTTGGAAAAAACAGAGATGTATGGGCCTTTGCAGAGGATGAAAAGAGGCTTCTCATAGTGCTGCTTATATTCAGAAGAGGTGTCCTTATCTCCAGGCAGCATTTTAAAGAACCCTTTTTCTCTGATACGCCGGGTGAGACAATAACAACCTTTCTCTTTCAATATTACAGCGCACACCCCATCCCTGACGAGATTATTCTCTCAGAGGAGATTGAGGATATGGATTATCTGGAAAAGCACCTTGAGGAGTCCAGGAAAGGGACCCTCAGGATTATGGGCCCCAAACACAGGTCATCACAGGACATGGTCCGTCTCGCCATCGAAAACCTCCATGAGACTGAACCAATAGCCCTTGACGAGGCATTCAGGCGGGCGCTGCATCTTAAAACCAACCCTCTTCGTATCGAAGTTTACGATATCTCACATATTCAAGGTAAAAACCCCACAGGCGTCATGGTTGTTTTTGAAGAATTCAAACCTTCTAAAAAGGCATACAGAGTTTTCCATATCAGAGGGGCATCGACAATGGATGATGTAGCCATGATCAGTGAGGTACTGAAGAGAAGGGTAAACGATCCCACCCTTGGTCCCTTGCCGGACCTTTTCATCATAGACGGAGGAAAGGGACAGCTTGCGGCAACAAAACGCGTTTTAAAAGAAAACATTATTGATAAAGATATTGTCTCCATCGCAAAGAGTGAACAAAGGAAGAGTATGGAAGACCTTATCTACCTGCCCAACAGAAAAAATCCGCTTCCTCTGTCGAAAGCGTCCCCTGTTTTCAAAGAAATTGTGAAGATGAGAGACGAGGCCCATCGATTCGCTGTCTTTTCTCATCGAAGATGGAAAACACGGGAAGACCTCACATTAAATAAATAACAATCAGAGAACAAGACTATGAAATAAAACTTTTATTGGCCTTTGTATATAAGAGAAAAAGAAAAGAAAGGAAAGGAAGATGACAACACCCTTCCGGTATTTTGATTCTGCATAGAAGTTTTTGAAAAATGCCTTAACAATTCTATGTAGATTGCACAACGTACAAATCCACTAATGTTTATACGTGCCTTATAAAATTGTTAAGGGGCGGAATATGTCCGCCCCGCAATAATCGTTAAAGCTTGTTGAGTAAAAGAAACGAAATAACGAGCGAATAAATAACGAGCGATTCGATCATAGCAAGACCGATGAGCATCGGTGTAAGTATTTTCCCTGCTGCTCCGGGGTTTCTCGCAATACCTTCAAGCGCTGCAGCAAGGCCTTTACCTTGTCCAAGTGCGCCGCCAAGTGCTGCAATGCCAAGACCTAGACCGGCAGCCAGAGCTGCTGCCTGCTTTACGGAGTCGCCAAGCGCTGCTGCCGGTGCATCACCAGCTGCAAAGGCAATACCTGCAAAACCAACGAAAATCCCGAGAAGCATAAACACTGTTAGAAATCTCTTCATGAAATCTCACCCCTTTCCTGATTTTTTATTAATGTCCCTCATGCGTAATCGCCCCGGCAAAATATGCCATGGAGAGAAGCATGAATACAAACGTTTGTACAAGTGCAACAAATAAACCCAGTATCATAGCCGGTACTGGAAGAACCACCGGAAGAAACGAAATTGCCATCAACGTTACCATATGGTCCCCGAATATATTACCAAAAAGCCTTAGCCCCAAGGAAAGAGGGCGGGCAAGGTGGCCGATGAGTTCAATGGGGATCATGATCGGTGCAAGCCATATAAGGGGCCCCATAAATTGTTTCAGATACTTGATGCCGTGCTCGCGGACCCCAAAATAATGAGTCATTGCAAATACGGTAAGTGAACAGGCAAAGGTTGTATTCACATTATCCGTTGCAGGCAGGAAACCGGGAACAAGTCCTGAGAGATTGTTAAAGAGGATAAAGAGGGCAAGGGTACCTACAAGGAGCACAAATTCCTTTCCCCGGGGACCCATATTGGCCGTGATAAGATCCGATAAGGCCTCCACGATGAGCTCCACAAAGTTCCTGAAGGTAAGCCGTGAGTCGGGAATAATGGCGTCCTCTGCCTTTTTCAACTGCCGGTAGCCTAATATGACGATAATGAGGATAATAACAGAAACAATAATGCCATTAGAAACGTGAGACGGGAGATCTTTTAGAAAAGGGATGAGCGAGGCCCACGTAAATGCTTCATGCCCCATTTTTCTGCCTCCTTTTGAGTATAGGGATCATAAGAATATGTATTTGCGTAATAAGAATTGCCATAAAAACAGTTGACAACCCCACAAGAAAAAAGACTACATCAATATCTCCGTAAATGAGGACAACTACAACTGCCGTCGCAAGGGCGAGGAATTTGAAAGGAAGGGCAATAATAAACGCCCTTTTCTTCTCTGTTGATTGCAAGAAACCGTTTTCAATAATCTTTCTGAGGATGCGGAAGTTCAGGATCATAATGGCACTCGCAACAGCAAAACTGAAAAGATGCCGAAAATCTTTCATAATCAACAAGGAGAGTATCGAGCCAATTATGAGTATGGCTACATTTATGCGTTCTATATCACTTATCGTTGTTTCTTTCATCGTCTTTGGCAACCTGTTTGATGAGCCTCATAATAGTTTTTATGGCTGCTGCAATACCAAAAAACAGAAATATAATCGTTAAATACGGAGATGTATGAAAATACTTATCAAGGAAATATCCCAAGGTAATGCCAATAACAACACAGAGCCCCATTTCAAGGCCGACAGAACTGTAACGGAGCAAAGGTAATATGTTATCTTTCTTATAATTCTGTGCTGTCATCACCATTTATATACCAGTCTCTTTTTTATCACAGGGGTACCTTTTAGTCAACGTTTTTTGTGATTTTTTTCTCTTTCTATCAAGACGAAAGCCTGTAAACGGACATTACAAAATATTATTTTGAATTTTACTCCTATTCTGTGATATATAAAACAGTCCTGTGGGCCGTTAGCTCAGTCCGGTAGAGCAGTTGACTCTTAATCAATTGGTCGAAGGTTCAATTCCTTCACGGCCCATATTATTAAACCGCTACCATCAACACTTTAAACACCATTTTCAATTAAGAATAACTCGGAAAAATAGGGAAATATTTGTTGCGTTTGTGGGGGGGCTGCATAGTGGCAAATTCTCAGAAATGAAAACATAAAAAAACTACTCCGGCGCAAGTAGCGGGGCTATATATCTAAATCATAACATTGGCATCGATCAAATACTTTTTTGTCACTATTCGGAAAGATAGATAGACCTGGTGGGGGTATCGGGAGACCGCTCTTCATCTGTCGTCTTTAGCTCTATCCACTCAGTCATATTTTTGTTAATTGCCAGGAAACCTACCAACACATCTTTTGTCTTTCTTTCTTCGACAGCATTAGAAAAAACAATGAAATGTCTACTGTCATTAATTACGTCACTTACCCGAAGGTGTTCGGGTATAAAAATATCACCAACGTATA
>PNOF01000056.1 GCA_013824645.1 Syntrophus sp. (in: bacteria)
TAACAGCATCAAGGAGGAAACAACAATGAAGAAGTGGCTTTATGTTTGTGCAAGTATTTTGCTGGCTGGTGTATTAACACCGTCAGCACAGGCGGCAAGCAGTGAAATGGAAATTTTGCTCAAGTTGCTTGAGAAGAAGGGTATCCTTACTGCAGATGAAGCTCAGGGCATCGCTAAGGAAACCAAGGCGGCAGTTCAGGAAGCTGCAAAAGCAGAGAAAGAGGCTTCACCGAAGAAGGACACGGCAAAGGGGTGGGAGCCTCCCGAATGGCTCAAAAACACAACAGTCAAGGGAGACCTGAGGTTACGCGGAGAGATTGCTGACAGGGCAGAAACCACGGCGGGCACGCGGGAAAGAGCGCGGTACAGGTTAAGAGTCGGCGCAGAGACGAAGATCACCGATGAGATTATGGTAGGATTCGGCCTGGGCAGCGGCGAATATGCCAGTACTTCTGCCGGTTCCACTTTAAACGGCAATGCCCGTTCGGCAAACCAGACAATGACCGATTCCTTTACAAGAAAACCTGTTTGGGTCGACTATGCATATGCAAAATACCAGCCTGCAAAATGGTTCTCTGTTATGGGCGGCAAGTTTACCAATCCCCTGTGGCAACCCTCCGACTTCCTTTTGAGCAATGAAATCAATCCCGAAGGCGCTGCCGTTAAGCTTGTTCGGACCGTTTCTCCTTATGTGGACCTCTTTTTTGATGGCACATTCTATGTGCTCGGGGAAAGGACTGGTGATCCAGACGCAATAATGTATGTAGCGCAGCCCGGGATCAAATTTAATTTTACCAAGGAGTCCTCCCTGAGGCTCGCTGCCGCCTACTATGGCTTTGACAACGTAACCAGGTTTACTCCGTTCACGGGCACGACCAGCACAAACACGCTCAGTAATGGAAAATACCGTTACGAATACAATGCTTTTGCTTTTGGAGGCGAGTTGGGGTTTAACAAACCCTTCGGTTTTGCCTCAATCCCCTATGTTGGTATTCTGGGCGGATATCTCTTCAATCCCGACCCCCGTATAGACGGCAAGGCATACATTGCAGGATTCAATGTGGGCTATCCAAGCGTAGCCAAGCTTGGCGACTGGAACTTTGAATACACCTTCCGCAGATATGAAAAAGACTCTATGCTTGATATATTTACCGATTCAAGTTTCTACAGCGGCGCCACTAACGCTATGGGCCACAGAGTGAAGTTTTCCTACGGATTGACAAAGAATACGAGCGTTGGTCTTAACTACTACAACACCTGGACCGTACGGCAGACGCGATCCGCTACAAACAGAAATGGAAACCCGGCCAACGAGAACTTGGGCCAGGTAGACCTCATGTTCAAATTTTAGCCTTTTGTAAATACGCGAGTATCGAACAACAGGCACAATCCGCATCAAATATGATGTGAATTGTGCCTGTTTTATATCAGGACAATGCCCAACAATTACTCTCTGTTCCTTTTGCGCTATGCGCTAATCTTTTCGATCTTGCAGGAACAAACCTTGTACTCCGGAATCTTGCATACCGGATCAAGACAATCAACGGTAAGCTTGTTCGCACATGATTCAAAGAAATGAAAGGGAATAAAGACCACATTCGGTTTCGACCGCTTCAGGATTTTTGCCTTTATTCTGATGCTGCCCCGTCGTGTTGATACAGCGACAAGCTCTCCGTCGGAAATGTTGTAGTTGCTCGCATCATTGGGATGCATCTCAACAAAGCCTTCCGGCACGGTCTCGTCAAGGACTTTTGAATTTCGTGTCATCGTTCCGGAATGGAAATGCTCCAGTATTCTTCCGGTGGTGAGAATAACAGGATATTCCCTGTCTGTCTCTTCAAAGGGCGGCGTATAGTCTATGGCCGTGAAAAGGCCCTTGCCCCTGGAAAATGTTTCTTTGTGGAGTATCTGCGTTCCCGGATGTTCTTTCGTCGGGCAGGGCCACTGGATGAGTTCCTCTTCAATCCGTTTGTAGGTAATCCCCGCATAGGAGGGAGTCACTGCAATGATCTCTTTAAAAATATCCTTTGGTTCCTCATAATCCCAGTTGGCGCCCATTCTCCGGGCAATCTGCATAATGATCCACCAATCGTCTTTTACATCGTCTTTCGGCTTGAGCACCCTGTGCATCGGCTGGACCCTTCGTTCCGTATTGGTCGCAGTTCCTTCTTTCTCAATAAAAGCACAGGCAGGGAACACTACATCGGCATACCGGGCCGTTTCAGTAAGGAAAATGTCCTGGACAACGAGGAAATCGAGATGTTCCAGGGATTCAATAACATGCTGCTGATTTGGATCAGACATGACGGGGTTCTCTCCCATGATGTACATCGCTTTTACATCACCGGCGTGTGCGGCATTCATCATTTCCATTAAAGTAAGCCCCGGTTTCGTCGACATTCCTTGCGTGCCCCAGGCGGCTTCAAACTTCGCCTTATTCTCATCGCTTGCGACAGGTATATAGGCCGGGTAAGTAGCCGGAAGGGCACCCATATCACAGGCTCCCTGGACATTGTTCTGACCGCGAAGCGGATTCACTCCTCCACCTGCTACACCCATATTGCCAAGAAGCATCTGGAGGTTAGCTGTTGACTTTACGCCGTTGACGCCTGACATGAACTGGGTAATGCCCATTGAGTAATAGAGTGCCATAGGTTTGAGTTCCGCCATAAGTCGTGCAGCCTGCACGATATCATCGGCATTATCAATGCCGCAAATATCGGCAACATATTCCGGTGTGTATTTTTCAAGGGTTTTTGCAAGCTCATCAAAACCTTCACACCGCTTTTCCACAAATTCTCTATTGTAAAGACCCTCTTTGATGAGCACATGCATGAAACCATTTAATATGGCAATGTTGGTGCCTGGCTTAATGGCAAAATAGAAATCGGCAAATTTCGCAAGTTCTATCTTTCTGGGGTCTACAACAATAAGTTTCTTCTTTTTATTCACGACTTCATTTTTTATCATAGACCCGATGACAGGATGGTTCTCTGTCGTATTGGAACCGATAACAAGAAAACCTGCCGATTCCGGTATTTCTCTTATAGAATTGGTCATTGCGCCTGAACCGAAGACGGCTGCCAGACCGGCAACCGTGGAGCTGTGTCAGAGACGGGCGCAGTGGTCAATATTATTTGTACCGATGACAGACCTCATGAATTTCTGCATGACGTAATTCTCTTCATTGGTACATTTTGCCGATGAAAGCCCTGCTATCGAATCAGGACCAAACTGTTCCTTTGCTGCAGACAATTTCTGGGCAACAAAATCCAGGGCCTCATTCCAGCCGACCTCTTGGAACTGCCCCTCTTTTTTGATAAGAGGTTTGGTTAATCGTTTCGGACTCTGAACAAAATCAAAACCAAATCTTCCCTTGACGCAAAGGTGACCATCATTGGGCCCATCCTCATGGCCCATGGTTTTTACGAGGAGCCCCTCTTTATTCGTGTAGAAATCTATCTTACATCCGACACCGCAATATATGCATATGCTCGATTCTTTTTTTAATTCCCAGTTAGGTCCTTTCCCGAGTACGGGCTGAAAGGTAAGCGCACCGGTAGGACAGTACTGAACGCAGGTGCCACATTTGACACAGGTCGATTCCCCGATTTTCTTATCATCATCAGCGATAAGGTGGGTTGAACTACCGCGTTCGCAAAGACCCCACACATTTGAAACCTGGATTTCCTTACATGCCCGCACACACCGGCCGCAGAGGATACACCTGTTCTCATTCCTCTTGATTGCGTTACTCGTTATGTAATCGATTTCGCGCTCAATAACAGGGAAATCTTCTTTTGACTGTTCGACTTCGTAAGTCTTGACATATGCCTGGAGTTGGCAATCACCATCGGCGTCGCAATAGAGACAGTTGTGGTCACCTTCCATGAGAATAAGCCCCAGAAGCCACTTTCTGATGCTTTTAATCCCCTCATCTTCGGTGATAACCTTCATATCGCTTACCACAGGCTCCGTACAAGAGGCTTTCAGCATGGTATTATTGATTCTTACTATGCAAAGGCGACATGCACCGGTTTTGCTTAATTTTGGATGGTAACAGAGGTGCGGGATATGAAAACCGTTTTCACGGGCAACCTCCATGATTGTCTGTCCTGCTATTCCCGTTACTTCTTTCCCATCGATGGTAAGTGTGATTTTTTCCATAAAAGAACTCCTCCATAGATTAACAAACATCCCTCATAAGAATGCGGGATATATCGAAAGACGAAAAACTACTGCAAATATCTAAATTGCGAATTTAGTCTATTGTAATGATACGAAAAAGTCACGAAAAAAACGAAGGGGTTATCAAGACAATTGTAAAGATCGAACGAATTTCACTCGCCTATTGTTGACAGGGAAGGTCTTAAAGTGTTTTCTCAATCGAATTTCTGGCTCTCACGGGAGCCAAGAGATTTATCCGGGAAATATATTTCGGGTGCATTCCGGGGTTTCTATGGAGAATATTACTTTAACATAACAGTCTGTTACGCCGATAATATGCCGGTTTTGCCATGAACGCTAAAACGATTTGTTCGCTTTAGTGATATATTTCATATGGTTAGGACTTCCCGAGGATACCTAATTAGGTTGACAGTGCCCTATATTCCATCATATATTAATGGATACATAAACAACGAAAAAAACAAAAAGAAAAAGGTGAGCAGGACACAAGTTAAAAAATCTCGCAAGGCAAGGGAATACAAGGGCAGGTTAGATGGACCTTATTTTTGAAGGCATAAAGAAGGCTTTTATAATCCTTTTCACCTTTAATCCGGAGGTGATGGGTATTACCTTCCTGTCATTGAAGGTTTCCGGGTTGGCCACCTTTATCAGTCTTTTGATCGGAGTATCTGGTGGCGCTTTTATTGCCCTTTCCGATTTTCCCGGAAAAAGGATTCTCGTCAGTCTTGTCAATACGGGCATGGCCCTTCCCCCTGTTGTAGTCGGTCTTTTTGTTTCTATTCTGCTCTGGAGAAGCGGTCCTTTAGGTTTTCTCGGTATTCTCTACACCCCGACAGCGATGATTGTCGCACAGACGGTAATTGCTACACCTATTGTCATGGGTATCAGCCTTGCCGCTATGCAGCAGCTCCCGAAGAAGCTCAGACTCCAGACACTTGCGCTGGGGGCCACGCGGGCCCAGATGGTCTGGGTCCTCATTAAAGAGGCAAAATTACCCCTATTGGCCGCAGTGATGGCAGGCTTTGGCGGTGTCATCTCCGAGATCGGCGCTTCCATCATGGTAGGTGGCAATATCAAAGGGTACTCCCGTGTCCTCACCACGGCTACCGTTATGGAAACAAGTCGGGGAAATTTTGACGTAGCCATTGCCTTGAGTCTTATTCTTCTTGTCCTTGTCTATGCCGTCAACCTGATTCTCACCCACATCCAGCAAAGGGAAAAACCGCGATGAACTATTCGGGTGGGAATGATATTGCCGGTCTCAACGGGCGGGCGCCCATACTGGAAGGGAAGGAATTAAAGGTCCTACGGGCAGGCTTCACGGTCCTTGATGTTGCCCATCTGTCCCTTCGCGAAGGAGATACGCTTTCTCTCATAGGTCCCAACGGCGCTGGCAAGACGACGCTCCTTGTCGCCTTGTGTTACCTGTCAAAGGGTTTTTCAGGAAAAATCCTTTTCCACGGCAAAAGAGTCGGAGATGAGATCCCTGAAGGAGAGTACAGAAGACGTCTCGCCATGGTTTTTCAGGAGCCGCTTCTCTTTGATGCGACGGTCTTTTACAACGTGGCTTCCGGACTCAAGTTCCGGAAACTCGATGGCGCCAGGATCAGGGACATTGTTGGGGAAAACCTGGAAAGGTTCGGGATCACTCATTTAAGAGATCGTTCGGCCAGGATGCTCTCTGGCGGAGAAGCCCAAAGAGTAAGCCTTGCACGGGCCTTCGCCTTAAGCCCTGAGATCCTTTTTCTCGATGAACCCTTCTCTGCCCTTGATCAGCCGAGCAAGGAATCACTTATTGACGATTTTGAAAGGGCACGTAAGTCATCACAGACAACCACGGTTTTTGCGACCCATGATCGTCTGGAGGCGCTCCGTCTTTCCGATAGGATTGCCGTGATGAATAATGGTAAGATTATTCAGGAAGGGTTTTCCGAGGAGATCATGAATACTCCTGCCAACGAGTTTGTTGCCTCTTTTGTCGGTGTCGAGACAACTCTCAAGGGACGGGTGGTGAAAGAGGAGAATGGCGCGCTCATTGTCTCGGTTTCCGGTTGGGAGATCGAGGTAGTTGGGAGATATAAACCGGGGGACGAGGTTATCCTCTGCATACGTCCGGAGAATGTGGTCCTTTCGATGGATTCCGTAGGTACCCAGAACAGTGCCAGGAACAAATTTGCAGGTGTCATAGAGAAGGTTGTCCCTCTGGGGCTCTATTATAAAATCGTGTTGAATTGTGGATTCGTCCTCACCGCCTATGTGACCCGCACTTCCCAGGAGAGTATGGCTCTTGCCACTGGAAAGCAGATAACGGCTTCATTCAAGGCCACTGCAGTCCATGTCCTGAAAAGGGGCAACTAGTCACCAGCCCTGTGGCCCATTGTTATGGACCGACAAATGTAAAACATACAGCGCCTGTTGAAGGTCTGCGATTCAGCGGGTTGTCTCTGGATTTTGACAGGGCCGGCATAATCCTTTATATTTAGTAGGGTAGGTGTAATGTGGATTTTTTGAAAGCGATTACAGCAAGAGAGGCCCGTGAAATCATCGGCGCATTTCCCATAGAAATCAATACGGAAATAGTGGGAATTGAAGATGTACAGGGACGGGTCCTCGCCAGAGACTTGGTTTCCAAGAGCGCCATACCGTCCTTTACCCGTTCGCTTGTCGACGGCTATGCTGTAAAGGCAAAGGATACGCAGGGCGCGAAAGAGACAACCCCGGCGTTTCTTAACCTCAAGGGCGAAATAAGGATCGGCGAGGAAGCGCACAGTGCCCTCTTTGACGGAGAGGCCATCTACGTGGCTACCGGCTCTATGGTTCCGGGAGGCTGCGATGCCATTGTGATGCAAGAGTATGCCCGACTTGCGACGGATGCCGTGGAGATCACGAGGGCCGTCTATCAGGGCGAGAATATCTGTTATGAAGGCGAAGATATCGCATATGGTGGGATAATTCTGAAAAAAGGACGGAAGGTGACGGCCTTTGACAGAGGGGTCCTGGCGGCCATTGGCGCGGCGGAGGTTGAGGTGAATAAAGCCCCGCAGGTTGCCCTCATCTCATCAGGCGATGAGATTGTGAGCGTCGATGAAATCGTTCCTCTCGGAAAGGTGCGAGATATCAACAGATACACAGTGTCTGGCCTGCTGAGAGACGCAGGGGCTTACGCTCATTTTCTCGGTCTTTCCAGGGACAATATCCCGGATATAACGGAAAAGCTTTTATCGGCGAGCAATCACAGCATGATCCTCATCTCCGGCGGAAGCTCCAAAGGGGAAAGGGACTTTATCACAACCTCAATAGAAAAGCTGGGGGGTACAATACTTTTCCACGGCATTAATATCAAGCCCGGCAAGCCGGCCATTTTCGGGCAGCTCTTTGGAAAGCCCATCTTCGGGCTTCCCGGTCATCCCGGTTCCTGTGCCATGGTGACAGTCCGGTTCGTGCTCCCCCTGGTGAAACGTTTTCAGGGAGAGGAATATGGCAACGAGATTGTGATACCGGCCCGGATGACCACCAATGTGCCCTCTACCTATGGTATTGAAGAGTATATTCGGGTGACCCTGAAAAAGGATGAAGATAACCGTTATTGCGCGCAGCCGATTTTTTCCAAATCGGCCGTTATCTCTCCCTTGGCTCAAGCAGACGGATATGTTGTTGTGTCTGAAGGTGTCGAAGGGATTGAGAAGGATGAAACCGTTGAAGTATACCTGTTCGCATAAATTTGACCGTGAACCCTGTGTTTTCGACAATTCAATACCGATAACCCGAACGAGGCAATAATGAAAAGATACTTGAAAACACTGACAACTGAAGAAGCGCTGTCGAAGATACTCGCTGTCACGGGGCATATCGAAGATGAAGAAGAGTTGGCCGTACACCAATGCATGGGGAGGATAACGACGAGGCCGCTCTTTGCGCAGTTTTCCAATCCACCCTTTTTATGCGCTGCCATGGACGGCTACTCTGTGTCGTTTGAAAGGACACTTGGGGCCGATCTTGCGCATCCCATGGATTTGCCGCGCAGCCATGTCGATCCGGTAAATACCGGCGATCTGCTGCGCCGTGGCGCCAATGCAGTCATCATGATCGAAGATGTGGAAGAGCAGGAAGCCCATATTACGATCAGAAAACCTGTCTATCTCTGGCAGAACGTTCGTATGGTCGGGGAAGATGTTATTGAAGGCGACATGCTGCTGCCTGTCAACCACAGTATCACTACCTTTGACGTGGGTATGCTTGTATCGGCTGGTATCACTCACGCGTACGTACGCAAAAGGCCCCGTATGGCCGTCATTCCTACGGGCAAGGAACTGATCGATATATTTAAAGAGCGATTCGACCCACAGGGCGAGCCCAGGCTTATCGATTTTAATTCCTATACCCTCAAATGTATGGCTGAGGAGACGGGATTCGAGTTTAGCATATCGGCTATTGCCCGTACCAAAGATGACCTTCGTGCCGCTGTTCGCCACGCAATCGGGACGAATGACGTAGTCCTTATCAACGCAGGCTCCAGCGCAGGCAGAGAGGACTATACAGAGGAAATCATCGGGGAGTTGGGGACGATCATCTTTCACGGTGTTTCCATGATGCCCGGCAAGCCAGCTATGTTCGGGCTTATAGATGGCAAGCCGGTCTTCGGTGTTCCCGGTTATCCCGTATCGGCTGTGATGACCTTCAGGACTTTTCTGGTTCCCCTCTTCGAGAAACTCATGAACACAAAAAAGTATGGCAAGACAGTGACCTGTGAGGCTGCTTACAAGATACCTTCACGGGTGGGTATTGAAGAGATGCTCAGAGTCAACCTCATTGAAAATAAAGGGATATATCATGCAATCCCCCTGCCGCGAGGGGCCAGTCTGTTTTCTTCGATGGCAAAGGCCGACGGCATTGTGATCATACCTGAGAACCTGGAAGGCTACGACGAATCGGAAAAGGTTGCATGCCAATTGCTCCGGGATGAGGGGGAGATCACGGGGAGGATCCATATCATAGGCAGTCACGACCTCTCACTCGATGTCATGCGTGATCTGCTGAAGAGCAGGCATCCGGGTACGGACCTCATTTCAACCCATACGGGGAGCCTGAGTGGCATCATGGCCCTAAAAAAGGGCATTACGCCGCTTGCCACGACGCACATCCTTGACGAGAAAGAGCAGATATACAATATACCTGTCATAAAGAAATATCTGCCGGAAACCGCAGTAAAATTGATCCATATTGCAAAACGAACTCAGGGTCTTCTCGTCGCAAATGATAACCCGAAAAACTTAACGAGTGTGGCAGATCTCACGCGGCCAGGGGTGAGATCAGTCAATCGCCAGTTCGGGTCAGGCACGAGGATTCTCTTTGACGCCATTCTCGCTAAGGAGGGTCTTCACAAAGATGACATTAACGGGTATGATAGAGAAGAATCTTCTCATACCGCCGTAGGGATCCTCGTGAGAGAATCAATTGCAGACGCAGGGGTTGGCATTTATTCGGTTGCAAAGGCATTTTCCCTCGGTTTTATTCCCCTCGCGGAAGAAGAGTATGATCTCCTCGTGACAAATGAGTTTACAACTGACAGCAGGTTTGTCATGCTCATGGACATTTTGCTCTCCGCCCAATTCAAGGAGAGGCTTCTGGCCATGGGTGGTTACAACATGGATGATACAGGAAAGGTCAAATATGAGCAAAACTGGAGCTAACCGGAGGAAATGAAGTAGGAGATGGGAGAGCGTAACAGCCGGTAAGGCTTAATCCTGCCGAAGGTGGGAGAAGAACCGACATCGTGACAGAATTTTAACAAGAAAGAGGTACGGGAGCTAAAATGAAAGCAATAGGCATTATCGGCTATAAAAAAAGCGGCAAAACAACCCTGGGTGTGCGGTTGGCCGCAGAACTTGCCCAAAAGGGATTGGCTGTGGGCGTCATCAAGCATACCGTTGAAGGTATTGATTTACCGTCTGCGGATTCCACCCAATACAGTCATGTTTCAGGTTTTGTGGCGGTCATGGCGCAACAGGAAACCGAGATTATTTTAAAGAGCGAGCAGAAAATAGACGAGATCATGAAGTACTTCAATGGCGACGTCTTGATCATTGAGGGATTTAAGGATAACAAAAGGCTCCCCAAGATCGTCTGTTTGCGCGAAGAATCAGAGAGGAAGGACCTTTGCGACGGATTGGAAATTGCCACGGTGAGTTTCGAAAAAGAACTCGGAGACTATGACATCCTGAACGATGCCCATTGCAGAACCTTAGCCGACCTGATCATGGAAAAAGGTTTCATATTGCCGACTCTTGATTGCGGCAAATGTGCTTATACAAGCTGTGAAGCGCTGGCCAAAGCTATAGTTTCGGGAAATACGACTCTTGAAGAATGCCTTTCCTTTAACCCACCAATCGCTATAAAGGTAGACGACAAAGACCTTGCCCTGAACCCTTTTACTGCCAATTTCTGTAAAAATACAGTCCTCGGCATGCTTTCATGCCTGAAGGGCTACAAGAAGGGGAAGATTACGATTCAAATCCCTTGAATTGCGGGAAATGTTCAAAGATTTCTCTCAGGAGACCAATCTTTCCGGGCAGCTATAAATATATCCGCCGCTATTACGGACATATCCCAGCAATGTTACATTGTGCTCCTGGGCCAGCTTCACAGCGGAGGTCGTTGGCGTTGATTTGGATACCAGGACCGGAACACCCATCCGAATAATTTTTGCCATGATCTCCGAAGATATTCTTCCCGACACAAAAACAATTGCCTGGTCGAATAACTCCAGCTTGTTTTCCTTCAGCATCAGTCCGGTAATCTTGTCAAAACAGTTATGCCTGCCGATGTCTTCAATCAGCACTTCATAATCGACGGTATGAAGCAGCACGCTATGCACTCCTCCGACGTCTATGTATATATTCGACCTTGTCACAAAACCATGCATCAAATCCAGGATAGCATTCATCGAATAGGTTGTATCGCTCGTGACTGTTTTATATTGGCTTTTTTTGAGGGGATTAATGTAAGTATAACACTTGCCGCAGCCGGTGGTGAGGCTTCTCAAACTTTCCTGCCGGTCAATGATTACCCCTTCTTTCAGGTTGATAATAACGGCCAGCATCTTATCGTTAAAGGAAATGTTTTCGATATCTGAATAGGAGTTAATGACTCCTTCATTATAAAGAAACCCCAAGGCCAGTTCTTCCTGATATTGATTCAGACAGAGCACCGAAACCAGTTCTGCTCCATTGACGATCACTTTCAGCGATATTTCAGCAATCACCTTTTTGCTGATATCCTGAAGGTGGCAACCATCTTTGTCTCTGGTGATTTCACGCACATTCAGTTCTTCATAGATTGTATCTTCCAAAGTGCTGCACCTTCCTTATATTTTTGTTGCCAGAGGTCCCTTCTTTAGAACAAATTTCAGCATAAGAGGAACCTTTCTGCAAGTTAATTCATTATTATATCTCATCATGATCAAGTAATTGAATTGAGACTTTTTCTCCTGCTTTTACTTTTGTTATATTTTCCGGGATCATTATGAGACAATTCGCATCGCTCATTGAACGAAGTACCGATGAAGTTTGATTGCCTGTTGTTGAAACATAAAATTCATTATTTTTAATAGTAAAATAGCCCCTCAATAAATGCACTTTGCCCGATTGCTTATTGATATCCTCTTCAAGAAATGCGTTAACGACCGGTTTTGCGATTCTTTTTGCGCCCATTAATCTCAGCAATGCAGGTCTCACAAATTGAATGAACGATGTAAGGGCCGAAACGGGATTTCCAGGTAAGCCAAAAAACAGTTTATTGTCTTTTTTCCCAAAGGTGAAGGGCCTGCCGGGTTTGACTTTAACCCATTCAAATTGTATGTCAATATTGAGATCAGAATAAATTTCTTTAACATAATCATACTTTCCCATTGATACGCCGCCTGTGGATATAATGACATCGGATTTTAAGGCTTTTAAAAAGATTTCTTTCGTATCTTTCACTGTGTCTTTTGTAATGCCTAAATAATCAGGAAGACCGCTATATTTTATTATTTCCGTGTATAAGGTATAGGCATTTGAGTTTCTCATTTGACCAATTTGCATGTCTTCGCCTATATCGGCTAATTCATCACCTGTAGAGATAATGGAAACGGTGGGTTGCTTGTATACCTTTACTATATTGTAATTCAGCGACGCAAGGATACCCACATCAGCAGATCTCAGCCGATCTCCCTTTTGCAGCACCGTATCACCTTTTGCGATGTTCTCCCCGGCAAATCTATAATTTTCGCATTTAACTGTTTCGCGGAATATTTTTACATAACCGGCTTCTTCTTCTGTATCTTCAAACTGAATTATTGAATCAGCGCCTTCCGGTATCGGAGCGCCAGTCATTATTCTTATTGCTGCTCCTTTTGAAACCCGTTGGCCGATAATGGAACCACCGGCCTGTATTTCTCCTGTAATTTTAAGCGTAATGGGATGATTATGCGATGCCCCACGAGTGTCACTTGCAATTACTGCATAACCGTCCATCGAGGAATTATCTGTAGGAGGCACCATTATATCCGATACAATATCCTCATACAAAACACGATTGGATGCTTCCATGATAGAAATGTTTTCACAGTTCAGAGGGCTGACAGAATTTAAAATAATTTCTTGCGCTTCTTCAATGGATACCGTTAAATTTTTATTTCTCATAAAAATCATTCTCCAAACCCTGAGTTCAATAATTTGATTATATCATATTCAAATTTGAGAAAGGAACAGTCAATATAGCTTATTACTGGAATTTCCCGCCTTTTGTTTACCACCACTTTTAAAAGAAGCTGAAGCAAGACTAAAAATCGGGCTTTTTTGCCTTGGGGGTCTCCGGATACCGATCTTGTCGGGAAGGAAGAGATTATTGGGCCCAAATTTTATGATAAAGCACGATCCAAGGACCGGCGATCCCTGGCGCTGATAGAGTCCTTCCCTTGTCAGTCTGTCGTGCACGCTACGATAGTTCAGAAATATCCCCGTGGATGATAATAATTTCGAATTGGTTACAATTTCATTTGACTTATTATAACTGCACATCAACGAATTGTGTGGCTTGTGAATTATTTCTTTTTTTCCCCCTTTTTTTCTTGACAGGAAATGTTCAATTTGATATTTTGTTCACAATAAAAGAAAGTGATCTACTTCAGGCATAGGAGTTAAAAATGAGATACGGAGAGACAGGGTATAATTTAGAAATTGATCTAACACGAGGAAACATCGAGAGGGTCGAAACTGACCCAAAATTGACCGAACTTTATCTTGGAGGCTTAGGCACCAGTGCCAAAATATTGTGGGATAGGGTTCCCCCGGAAACTGACCCCTTTTCGCCTGATAACATACTCATATTCAGCACCGGCCTTTTATGCGGTACACCTGCCCCCGGCGCTAATCGTACCATTGTGACCACCTACTCTCCTCAGACGCAGTTGATGGCATATTCTATGATGGGTGGGTTTTTGGCACCGGAATTGAAGTATGCCGGTTACGACAAAGTAATCCTTAGCGGCAAATCCCCCAATCTGGTTTACATATGGATAAACAATGACAAAGTAGAAATACGTGATGCCTCTCATTTGAAGGGCAAAGGTGCTGTTGAAACGCAAGAACTTATTCGGCAGGAGTTGAAGGAACCCAACGCCCAGGTGGCTGCTATCGGCCTGGCCGGCGAAAATAAGGTCTTTATGGCTTCTATCGAGCAGGGCAGATCCAGTGCCAGCCGATTAGGAATTGGCGCTGTTATGGGAGATAAAGGAGTAAAGGCAATAGCTGTCCGTGGAACAAAGGACATCAATCTTGCCAACCCGGAAGAATTTTTAAAACTTTGCAACGACGTGCTGAAATATATAAAAGACCGCGAAGACAAACCGGTTCCAGGCGTAATGCCTATTTTAGCCGGGCTTGGATCACCGCAAGAGATGAAACACATTGATGAGAAATGGCACACCGAAAATTTTTCCTGGGGAAATTCCCGCACTCGTAGAAAAGACTTCTGGACCAAGGAAGTTGAAGAGAAGTGGAAAGAAACGCAATTAAGTACGCGGACCCGGTTAATAAGTTGCTATAACTGTCCGATGAAATGCGGTGCCATAATTTCCGTCCCGGGAATTTCGACTTACATGATGAAATGTTTCTCCAAACTGACCTACACAATGGCGGCATTTGTAGACGACCTGGATTTTGGTTTTAGAATAGCGCAACGCGCTACAGAGTATGGAGTGGATGGATTCTCGACCCCGCAAACTATGGCTTTTGGCTTTGAGCTTTTAGAGGCCGGCATTCTGACAGACAAAGACTTTGCAGGGACGTCCACTTATGAAGCATGCCCGTCCGATAATGAGGGAAAATTTTACTGGTTACTCGACAGAATTGTTCGGCGGGAAGGGATTGGCGATGTTCTGGCCGATGGCACTCACTGGGCAGCCCAAAAGATTGGTAAGGGTGCAGAGGTATATGCTCATAATAATATCAAGAAACATGAGCAGCTTCCTCTCAAGTTAGGCATGCTGAATCCCATTTATTTCCTTATGTATGCTACCGGCGAGAAGATAAACATTACCCAAATTGAAGGGCAGTTCCCACAGTCTCCTTTCCCTACAATGGAGGAGAGGGAAGACTTTATAAAGGATTGGGTCCATGTTCCTGACGAAAAGTTTAAGCAATATTTGCTTGACTGGGAAATGCGTGGAGAACGCTCAAACCCATATTACCCGACTATTGACATGTCCGTTGACATTGTTGACTGGCAGGAGATGATGCACTATATTGATGACGCCCTCGGGGTCTGCGCCGGTTTGTCATCATTCCCCTTGAAACCTCCTTATCATATTCACAATTACCCGCGTTTCATCTCATCAGGCGCCGGGATCAATATGGATGAAGCCAGCCTGACAAAAGTATATAACAGGAACCGAAGCCTGATTAGAGCCATCAATGTAAGAAGAGGCTTGAGGAGGGCTGATGAGAAGCCGCCTGAAGACCATTGGAAGAAGAGATTTCCCGAACTTGAAGAAAAGCTCTTGGATGCGTACTACAAATTTAAGGGCTGGAATAATGATGGTATTCCTACAAAAGAGTCATTGCAGGAATTAGATTTGGC
>PNOF01000057.1 GCA_013824645.1 Syntrophus sp. (in: bacteria)
ATTTTTATGGAGCCCATGAGCGGGATTGAACCGCTGACCTCATCCTTACCAAGGATGTGCTCTGCCGACTGAGCTACATGGGCGCCTGGAGCGGGGAACGTTATCAACCCGCTCTGTTTTTTTGGAGCGGGAAAAGTCTCAACCCGCGACTATTTTATTACTGGAGCGGGGAACGTTTCAACCCGCGACTATTTTATTACTGGAGCGGGGAACGTTTCAACCCGCTATGCTTTTTTTTGGAGCAGGGAACGTTTCAACCCGCTCTGTTTTTTTTGGAGCGGGAAACGGGACTCGAACCCGTGACCCTCAGCTTGGAAGGCTGATGCTCTAACCAACTGAGCTACTCCCGCACCCTATACTTCAATGAACAACAAAACAGTCCGCTATGAATAGCCTTTTTATTTACAACTATTCACTAACGACTATTCGCAACCTTAAATATGGTGGAGAGGGAAGGGATCGAACCTTCGAAGGACTTCGCCAACAGATTTACAGTCTGCCCCCTTTGGCCGCTCGGGAACCTCTCCATAGCTGGTGATGGGACTCGAACCCGCAACCTGCTGATTACAAATCAGCTGCTCTGCCGATTGAGCTACACCAGCAAAATTATACATTATACTACAGGAGTCATGTCAAAAGCAACATGATAAAATATCCGGCAAAACAGTATTTTTTTAAAACATTTTGTGCTCATTGTCAATCTTTTCTTAGTAATTTCGCTTATTCCTCCGTATACATTATTACTTGCCTATTGACATTTATACCGGAAGTGTAGTTACATTACACACTTTTATCTATAAAAAAGGAGGTGATACCGCTATGATATGTGTAACACTGAAACAAGGAGTTGAGTGTTTGTTCATGAAAAAAACCGGGTGCTCCTACAGCGAAGGGAAATGCTACACCGTTGTTGAAAATTGCGAAGGGTGCACAAGAATTGTTGAATTTGAAACGGGTAAATATTGTTCAAACTTTCCTTATCCGGCTCAAAAATGGCAAAGGAGCACATGTTCCATGTCAACACACGTAAAGAAAGGCCAGAAGGCTGAAGCACAAAAAGTCAATCCTCTTAAAGCATCCAAGAGAAATGCCGGAAAGAAATAATAATCTTTGACCGTCGCAGGATTGCTGCTAAAAAAAGGGCCTATCGTTTAGTAATGAAAGTTTTTCGCGATTGTGCTGAAAAACCATTATCGGTTTGCCCTTCTTTAAGTATTTGGGATTTTACAATTACGCAAGGCTTACCGGCAAAAAGCAAGGAGATTGGCTGTTATGCCAAATCAACTGTCTATAAAGAATTGTCTATGAAACATTTGACTTTTTGTGCTAATGAATGATAAATAAACTAAATTGACGAGGAGGATAGCACTTGAAAAAAAATAAATCAGCAATAAAGAAAGCGAAGCAGTCAGAAGAAAGGCGGCTCAGGAATGCCCACGTAAAATCAACGATGAAAACTCAGATCAAAAAGGCCATTACAGCGATAGGGGCAAACGACAAAGATCAGGTTGGTGAGCTTTTCAAAAACGCTGTGGCATCTATTAACAAAACAGCATCAAAAAAGGTTATCCACAAGAATAATGCTGCGCGTAAGATATCAAGACTGTCTAAAAAGGTACATAAAGTTCTTGAGGCAAAAAATTAAAAGGTCTTTATTCGTTTAAATTCTTAATAATCGACCAACAAGAAAGAACTGAACCGCCTGGCCATTCTTCCTGAAAGTCTCTTAATGGCATCCTTCTTGTTATACTCCTCGTAGTCTATATTATCCACCCTGTATGTCTCAGTATCGGAAAACGCCCATCGTTTGACAAAACTGCCATTCTTCCTGTAAAGGGCGATGTCTACATCGAGAGAAACGTTTTTCTCGATCGCAAGGCCGACAATATTCAATGAAGTTGGTTTCATGATTATCTTCGTGACAGTACCCTGTAAATAGCCATCGGAACTTTCCTTGTTAACCGTGAATAATCCCGTAGAAAGAAGCTCCTTAGAAAAGGCATCCGTTACATATTGCGATATGTTGGGCTCATAGGTTGAGTTTTTGAAAACCGAAATATAAAGAGAAGAGATGTCTCCACCGAAGATACCTTTTTCACGCACCAGCTGATACCCACAGGAACAAAACAGGGTTACGAGCATGGTTACAAAAAATAGTTTCTTTATTCTGCCTGTTTTTATCATTGTCATATACTTTTTATCCTCTCACGCTTCGCTTCATGCGCAAACAATATTGACGAGCTTATTGGGAATAATAATCATCTTTTTTATTGCCTTTCCCTCTATGTGTTTCGTAATTTTTTCAAGATTGAAGATGATTTCCTTCAATTGCGTCTCTTCTGTATCGCGTTCAACCTCACAGGTATCACGCAATTTCCCGTTGATCTGAACAGCTATCATGACCCTTTCTTCTTTGACATATGCTTCATCGTATTGTGGCCAAAGACCTTCGGGACGGTTATCCCCCTTGCCCGACAATGTCCATAACTCAGCCGCAATGTGTGGCACAAAGGGAAAAAGCAGGATAATAACGGTTTCAATGGCGCCCTTTAAAAGTCCGAGAGAATGGACGTCTATTTTGTCTTTTTCGAGATACTTATAAATGGTATTTACGAGCTCCATAATACTTGCAATGGCTGTATTGAGGTGGAACCTGTCGATATCGTCAGTTACCTTCTTAATCGTTTTATGTATCATGTGGGCAAGTTGTTTCAGGTCATCATCGCTGCCGTCATAGATAAAAAGCGGCTCAACACCTTCCAGTACCTCTGCCCGCTCAGCAGTAACAAGCCTCCATACCCTCTGGAGAAAACGGAAGCTCCCTTCCACACCTTTGTCATTCCAATCAAGATCTTTTTCAGGGGGCGACGCAAAAAGGCAGAAGAGGCGTGCTGTGTCGGCCCCGTATTTCTCGATGAGGTAATCAGGGTCAACAACATTCCCCTTCGATTTGCTCATCTTCGCGCCATCTTTAATAACCATACCCTGGGTAAGGAGGTTCTGAAAGGGTTCCCTGACCCCGACAAAGCCCAATTCATTGAGAACACGGTTAAAGAACCGGGAATAGAGCAGATGGAGCACTGCATGTTCTATGCCACCAATATACTGATCAACGGGCATCCAGTAGTCCACCCGCTTCCTGTCAAGGGGCGCATCATCATAATCGGGGCAGGTATATTTGAGGAAATACCAGGATGATTCCACAAAGGTATCCATAGTATCTGTCTCTCTCCGTGCTATCTTACCGCATTGCGGACAATTGACCTCATAGAATTCCCGGAATTCTGCAAGGGGCGACTTTCCTACCACTTTGATTTCCAGATTGGTTGGCAACACAACAGGCAGGTCTTCATAGGGGACAGGAACAGTCCCACAGTCAGCGCAATAGATAATAGGGATCGGATTTCCCCAGTAACGCTGTCTCGATATACCCCAGTCTTTGAGACGAAAATTCGTTGTCCTTTTTCCGAGCCCTTTTTCTTCCAAATAATCGATAATCTTCAGGATCGCCTCACGATTCTTCATTCCGTCGAAATGTGCTGAATCAACAAGGACCCCTTCGTCCACATAAGCTTCTTTCATGGCCGCCGGATCAATCCTCTGACCCTCAGGCACAATAGTAACAATGATGGGAAGTCCGTACTCTTTGGCAAACTCAAAATCCCTCTGATCATGGGCAGGAACAGCCATAATGGCCCCGGTGCCATATTCCATGAGGACAAAGTTGCCCAGATATACAGGCACTTTGACACCATTTACCGGGTTAATGGCATATCTGCCGGTAAAAACACCTTCTTTTGCTGTGTTCATCTCGCCCCTGAAGGTCCTGTCCTGCTTTGCTACCTTCTCAACGAAAGCCTTTACTTCACCCTCCTGGGGGGTCCCTTTGGCAAGTTCAAGACTCTGCGGATGTTCCGGCGCAAGGACCATGAAGGTAACACCCCAAAGCGTATCAGGTCTTGTCGTGAATATCGTCAGTGACGTTCCGTCCTCAATAGAGAAATTGACTTCCACGCCATAGCTTTTCCCGATCCAGTTTTTTTGCATGCTGAGGACCTTTTCGGGCCAGCCGGGTAATTTATCGCAATATTCGTAGAGCTCGTCAGCAAATTTTGTGATCGCAAAAAACCATTGCGTCAGTTCTTTCTGAATTACCGCCTCTCCGCATCGCCAGCATGCACCGCTTTCCACCTGCTCATTGGCAAGGACAGTCTGGCATTTTATACAGTAATTGACAGGTGAGCTCTTCCGGTAGACAAGGTTCTTTTCATACATCTTGAGGAAAATTAACTGCTCCCATCTATAGTAGTTTACATCACAGGTTGCGACTTCGCGCCGCCAGTCATACCCGAAACCGAGGCGCTTTAACTGTGTACGCATATAGGCTATATTGTCATAGGTCCATTGCGCAGGCGGTATACCTCGCTCTATGGCTGCGTTTTCAGCAGGCATACCGAATGCGTCCCATCCCATAGGATGGAGCACATTGAGCCCCCTCATCCTCTTATAGCGGGCTACAACATCCCCTATGGAATAATTCCGTACGTGACCCATATGGATTTTACCGGAGGGGTAAGGAAACATCTCAAGCAAATAATATTTTTCTTTATCAGTATCTTCTTCTACCTGGAAAGCGCCGTTGTCTTCCCATATCTTCTGCCATTTCTCTTCAATCACATGCGGTTCATAGGACTTCATCGCGCTCTCTCCGAACAATTAAAAATTGAAAAACAAAAACCACAGATTCTTTCATTCTATATGCTGCATTTTTATTCTACATTATATTTTATTTTTCTGCATAGCCCCGATTCGCAGTCTCAGGGCATTTAATTTAATAAAGCCGCCGGCATCCTTTTGATCGTATACGGCATCCTTGTCAAAGGTAGCAAAATCCTTCATATAAAGTGAATTGTCCGATTTCCTCCCCGCAACTATGCAATTGCCCTTATAGAGCTTCAACCGCGCCGTACCGGAAACCGTTGCCTGAATCTCGTCGGTAAAAGCCATAATGGCCTTCATCTCCGGCGAATACCAGAAACCATAGTAAATCAATTCCGATACTTTGGGAATGAGGCTGTCCCGCAAATGCATAACTTCCCTGTCCATAGTAATGGATTCAACAGCCCGATGGGCAGTGTGTAGTATGGTGCACCCCGGGGTTTCATAGACGCCCCTTGATTTCATGCCGACAAACCTGTTCTCCACGATATCAACCCTGCCGATACCGTGCTTGCCGCCGATTGTATTAAGATATTCAACGAGCTTATAGGGAGACATCTTTTTTCCGTTTACCCTCGTCGGTATACCCTTTTCAAAGGTGATCTCAACATACTGCGGCTTATCGGGAGCCTTTTCTGGAGACTGCGTAGTTTTAAACATATCCTCCGGCGGCTCAGCCCAGGGGTCTTCGAGGATGCCACCTTCATAACTGATGTGCATGAGGTTTCTGTCCATACTGTAGGGTTTCTTTTTGCTGACAGGGACTTCAATGCCGTGCTTCTTGGCGTAATCCATGAGATCATCCCTCGATGCAAAGTCCCACTCCCGCCAGGGAGCTATGATCTTAATGTTGGGTTCGAAGGCATAGTAGGTAAGTTCAAATCTTACCTGGTCATTACCTTTACCCGTTGATCCGTGACAAACAGCATCGGCCTTTTCTTTTTTTGCAATCTCAATCTGCCTCTTTGCAATAAGGGGCCGTGCGATTGATGTTCCCATAAGGTAGTTGCCTTCGTAGATAGCATTTGCCTTGATGGCAAAAAAGATGAAATCTCTGGCAAACTCTTCCCGTAAATCTTCAATATAAATCTTTGATGCCCCTGTTTTGAAGGCCCTTTCCTTGAGTCCCGTCAACTCTTCAGCCTGGCCCACATCGGCAGCATAGGCAATAACTTCGCATTTGTATTTGTCGAGAAGCCATTTTACGATAATCGATGTATCGAGCCCGCCGGAATAGGCAAGAACCACTTTTTTTATCTTACTCATTGTAACCTCCGTATTCTTTCCGAGGGACGACCGTTTCGCTCGGACAACCTTTCGCGTTGCTCACTAACACGAGGGACACAAGACCTTTTGTGTTCTTCATCTAAATGAGGACAAGCGAATGATTATCCTTCGCTTGTCCTCATTTAGCCTTGGCAAGGGTGTATCCAAGCGAGTAAAACGAGCAGACGTCCTTCGCTATATTATTTCCTCAACATAAGCCACTCCAAAAGTGCCTTCTGGGCATGCAGCCTGTTCTCCGCCTGGGAAAAGATGATGTCGCTGAACTTTTCAAAAACATTGTCAGTGATCTCTTCACCACGGTATGCCGGCAGACAGTGCATGACCATGACATCTTTTTTTGCACCTTTTAAGAGCTTGTCGTCTATCTTGTATTTTACAAAAGCCTTTTTTCGTTCCCTTTTCTCTTTTTCCTGACCCATACTCACCCATACATCCGTGTAAATCACATCAGCATCTTTTACTGCCTCTGAAGGATCATCGGTATAGAAAAACTGTTTATTTTTCCGCGCCTTCGCAAGAAGGCCCCTATCCGGCTCATATTGTTCAGGTGTGGCAAGTGAAAAGTTTAATCCCAGAAGAATTGATGCTTCCAGCCACGAATTGGCAACATTATTGCCATCGCCGATAAATGCAATCTTTCTGTCCTGAAACCCACCCTTATATTCCTGAATGGTAAAAAGATCAGCAAGCATCTGACAGGGATGGTAGAGATCGGAAAGACCATTAATAACAGGCACATCTGCCCACTTGGCAAGTTCTTCAACGGTTTCCTGCGAATATGTCCGTATCATAATGGCATCAAGGTATCGGCTCAATACCCTGGCTGTATCCTTGACAGGTTCTCCCCTGCCGATCTGCGTTTCGTTGGAACTCAAGAATATACCCTGTCCTCCAAGCTCATGGATACCCATTTCAAAGGAGATCCTTGTCCTCGTCGATGCCTTTTCAAAAATCATTGCCAGAGTTTTTCCGGCAAGGGGTTTGTATTCCTTCCCTGATTTCCGCATTTCCTTCAGGTCTTTGGCCCTCTCAAGAAGATGCATACACACCGCTTTATTAATATCGAGAAATTTTGTGAAATCCTTTTTCAAACCTTTACCCTCTCAAATATCCTGCTCGCCATTTCGAGGAATATGTCTATTTCCTCTTTTTTCACCACTAATGGTGGTACCAATCGCAGGATTTTACCTTTCAGACAATTCAGAATAACGCCTTCCTTCAGAAATTCCTTTACTATCTCATCTCCGTTTGCCGTTACTTCGATGCCCCAGATGAGCCCCATCCCCCGTATATCAGTGATAAAAGGAAATTTTTTCTTAAGCGCCATGAGACCCTTATAAAGGTACTTGCCGGTTTCCGCGCAGTTTTTGATAACATCTTCGTCAATGAGGGTATTTATTGTGGCAATCACCGCAGAAGCTGCCAAAGGGTTGCCGCCGAATGTGGATGCGTGGGTACCGGGTTCAAAGGCTTCCATCACCGCATCTTTCGCGATAATGGCCCCGACAGGGAAACCGTTGCCGAGGGCCTTGGCGAGACACATCACATCAGGCTCTATGCCATATTGCTCGTAGGCAAAGAAAGTACCTGTCCGTCCCATACCTGTCTGGACCTCATCGATCATGAGCAGCACGTCTTTATCTCTGGTAATGTCCCGAAGCTTCCTGACATATTCTTTATCCGCAACATAGACGCCGCCTTCAGCCTGTATAAGCTCAATCATGACAGCACAGGTTTCTTTGTCGATACTTTTTTCGAGGGCCTTTATGTCATTGAAGGGTACATGAATAAAACCATCGAGGACCGGAGCGAAGCCCTCCCGGAATTTGGGCTGGCCTGTTGCCGACAGAGTTGCTATTGTCCGTCCGTGGAATGAGCTTTCCATCGTAATAATTGTGGAACGCCCTTCCCCGTATTTCTTCCAGGAATATCTCCTTGCCAGTTTTATAGCTGCCTCATTTGCCTCTGCCCCACTGTTACAGAAAAATACCTTGTCACCAAATGAGTGTTCTATCAGCATTTCCGCGGCCTTAGTCTGCGGCTCCATATAAAAGAGATTTGAAACATGAAAAAGTTTTTTCGCCTGTATGGTAAGGGCCTCCACCACATTAGGATGAGCATGGCCGAGACTACAGACGGCAATACCGGATAAAAAATCAAGATAGCGGTGTCCGTTTAAGTCCCACAGCCAGCATCCTTCTCCCTTCGTGATAACAATGGGAAACCTGGTATATGTATTAGCCAGATATTGTTTTGCCTTTTTAATCAGTTCATCCTGCTGCATCATTCATCTCCTATGATCTCTGTGCCTATACCCGAGTCAGTAAAAACTTCCAGGAGTATGGCATGGGGAACCCTTCCATCGACAATATGGGCTTCCTGTACACCACCCTTGAGGGCGTCGATACAACAGCTCACCTTCGGTATCATACCGCCGGTTACAATCTTTTGCTCAACAAGCTCTTCTATCTCTCTCTTTCTCAGCATCGATATAAGTTTTCCGTCACTGCCGATAACACCCTCCACATCGGTGAGCAAAATAAATTTCTCCGCCGAGAGCGCCTGAGCAATATTCCCTGCCGCAGTATCGGCATTGATATTATACGATTTCCCGTCACTACCGTCTGCGATGGGGGCAATGACCGGTATGTATCCATGTTTACTAATATCCTTAATGATGTCTACATTGACACCGGTAATATCTCCCACCAGTCCTACTTCCTTATTCTCTACCTGCTTCGCTGTAAGCAGCCTGCCGTCTTTTCCGGAAAGACCGATGGCCCGTCCGCCCATATCGTTGATATTTTTTACTATCTCTTTATTGACAAGACCGGCGAGCACCATTTCCACAACTTCAAGGGTTTTCTCATCGGTTACCCGCAGGCCGTCGATAAACCGCGTCGGGATATTCAAGTCCTTGAGCAGCCTGCCGATCATTGGCCCTCCACCGTGAACGATAACGGGGTTAATACCAACATACTTCAGAAGGGCCACATCTTTCGCGAATTCCTTTTTCAGGTGCGCTTCTTCCATGGCCGCGCCGCCGTATTTGATAACAAATATTGAACCGGCAAATTTTTTAATATAAGGTAACGCTTCAAGTAACGTTTCTATCTTTTCGCTCATCTTGTCTATCCTTTAAAACTTAACACGTAACACTGTCTTTATAAAATATACCTGCTCAAATCCTCTTTCTCCAGAAATTCTCCCAGCTTTTCTCTTACATACTCCTTCGTAATGGCCATCTTCTTCTCATTCATATCGGGAGCTGAAAAGGATATATCCTCAAGGAGCTTTTCCATAACTGTGTAGAGCCTCCTGGCCCCGATATTTTCCGTCATCTCATTGATTCTCTGGGCTATATCCGTTATCTCTTCAATGGCGGGACGCTCAAATTCAAGATCTACGTCCTCTGTTATTAATAGCGCCTTGTACTGTTTGATGAGGGCATTTTCAGGCTCAGTGATTATCCTGAAAAAATCTTCCTTTGTCAGTGCATCCAGTTCAACACGTATAGGAAACCTGCCCTGCAGCTCAGGGATCAGGTCCGACGGCTTCGACATATGAAAAGCGCCTGCGGCAATGAAGAGAATATGGTCTGTTTTTACCATGCCGTATTTGGTCGTCACTGTTGTTCCTTCAACGATAGGCAGGATGTCCCTCTGCACGCCTTCCCTCGAAACATCCGGGCCCTGGCCATGATTTCGGCTTGCAATCTTATCGATCTCATCGAGGAATATAATACCTGCTTGTTCTACCCTTTCAATGGCATCGGAGGTGACCTTATCCATATCAATCAGTTTTTTCGACTCCTCCTGAATGAGATGCTCATAGGCATCTTTCACCTTCATTTTTCTGCGCTTTGTTTTCTTGGGCAATATATTTCCAAACATGTCCCGTATCTGCATATCCATCTCTTCCATACCCTGGGCAGAAAAGATCTCTATCATCGGCATTGCCCTGTCAGCGACTTCAAGTTCAACGAGCCTCGTATCAAGCTGACCGGCCTTAAAGCGCGCCCGCATCTTTTCTCTCGACTGGTCCACAGTTTCTTCTTCGTCAGCACCTGCCGCTGTTTTTTTCGTTGGCAGGAGGAGGTCCAGTATCCTTTCTTCGGCCATCCCCGTTGCCTTTTCTTTGACCAGTTCCTGTTCTTCCTTTTTGAGCATGTTGATGGAAAGCTCTGTCAGGTCCCTTATCATGGACTCTACGTCCCTGCCGACATAGCCAACTTCGGTAAACTTCGTTGCCTCAATCTTCAAAAAGGGCGCGCCGGCCAATTTTGCGAGCCTCCGCGCTATTTCGGTCTTACCAACCCCGGTAGGTCCTATCATGATGATGTTTTTCGGCGCAATCTCGTCGCGGAGTTCCTTCGGCACCATCTGTCTTCTCCAGCGGTTTCTCAATGCAATAGAAACAGCCTTCTTGGCCTTCTTCTGGCCAATAATAAAGCGGTCAAGCTCTTCCATAATTTCTTTCGGGGTCAATGTTTTCTTATTCATCTACAATTCCTCAATCGCTATCTTATCGTTTGTATATATGCATATCTCTGCGGCAATGGCCAGCGATTCTTTCACGATTTCCGCCGCAGACATTTCGGTATATTTGTTCAGGGCCTTTGCGGCAGCCTGCGCATAGGGTCCGCCGGAACCGATGGCGGCAATACCGTCATCAGGCTCAACAACATCTCCGGTACCGGAGAGTATCAGCGTATGGTCTTTATCTGCAACGATAAGGAGCGCCTCCAAACGCCTCAGCATCCTGTCCGTTCTCCAGTCTTTCGCAAGCTCTACGGAAGCCCGCGTGAGATTCCCGTTATACTGTTCCAGCTTCTTCTCAAACCTCTCAAAGAGGGTAAAGGCGTCCGCTGTTGCACCGGCAAATCCGGCAAGACATTTATCCTGATAGAGCTTACGTACCTTCTTCGCCGTATGTTTCATAACGATCGTATTCATCGTTACCTGTCCGTCGCCGCCAATAGCAACTCCTCCATTACGCCTTACGCATAAAACTGTTGTGGCTTCCATTTCTTACCTTCTTGGGTGTGATTTGTCATAAATCTCCATGAGCTTGTCCATGGAGACATGAGTGTATCTCTGTGTGGTGGAAAGTTTTGCATGTCCGAGCAATTCCTGAATACTCCTCAGATCAGCTCCATTGTCAAGCAGGTGGGTGGCAAACGAATGCCTGACACCGTGGAGAGAAAGGTTTTTAAAAAGCTGAGCTTTAATCTGATGCTTCTTCATAATCTTCAATAAACCCCTGTACGAGAGCCGCCCGCCACGAGCATTGATAAAGAGGGCGCTCTTGGGTTCATATTTAAGGGTCTTCTTAACCGCTTCCAGATAGGCGTCGATGGCCTCTTTCGCTTTATCGCCAAAAGGCAGTATCCGTTCTTTGCCGCCTTTTCCTTTCACTTTTACCCACATGCCATCCATGTGGAGGTCTTCCATATCCATCGTGAGGGCTTCACTGGACCTCATACCGGTAGAATACATGAGCTCAAAGATGGCCATGTTGCGGATATTAAGCCATCCGTCTTTGGGCAAGAAATCGAGAAAATGAAACATCTCGTCGATGGTGTAGAACTTCGGCAGATGCTTCTCGATCCTGGGGTTCTTTATGACAAGGGCCGTATTTTCGTCAGTATAGCCCTTCTTTTTCATGAACTTAAAAAAGACCTTGATAGCAGAGATCTTCCGGGACAGGGAGGATTTCTTCAGATCTTTATAAATATGGACAATGTATGCCCGGATAGTATTATGGTCTATCTCTTCAAAGGCGCTTCCTTCAATAAATTTTATAAAATCTTCGATGTCCCCCTTGTATGCCCTTTCCGTATTAAAGGAAGCACCCTTTTCCACTTCCAGATATTTATAAAACTCTTTTGCAACTCCTTTGATTGCCTTTTTATCCATAAGACTATTATTTTATAATTTTCTCCTGAATAATCAAGCAAATTCCCTTTTTTCAACAATGTTTCCGAAAAATACGCCCGTTGTTTTTGAATAAACAGCAGGTTACAGCCACTTTAGACATCATTGTCGAACCAGCTTGCGTTTTTCGACGCTTTTTCCTTTTCCATTTCCCTTCCTTTGGTCAAGACACCTTGCAAGGTCCCGTCATGAAAGACGCTTATGTTTTCGCAACAACGTGGCGCCTGTATTGCTTTATTAAAAATACTGAAGAAAATAATTATTGAAGGGCCATTAAGGAGACAAAAAAAACCCTAAAAAGTCGTATTATACCTTTATTGTTGATTTAGAATTGGAATAACAGAGGGAGAGAGAAAACACCTCGTGGATGAGGTATGACTGGCTGTATACCGTCAATACCGAAAATTTAATGATCCTTCCATTGATAAGGTTGCCCGGCGGTGAATATCCGCAACTCATGGCCTGTTGTTGTGAGGAGTTCACTGGGCCGGCACCCCAGGATGGCTGCCACGAGGGCAAGCCCCGATGTCGTCGCCCCCGATACCCCATGGGTCATGATGCTTGCGCCGCAGAGGCAGAGGCCGTCGATTTCCGAAAACTGCTTGAAGCTGAAGGGGCCGATCTGCCAGAGGGACTTCTCAGTCCCATAACAGGCTCCTCGGGTGGAACCTACGTAGCGGTCGCTGGTAAGGGGGGTCCCCAGTTCACAGAAGAGTACATGGTCCCCGATCCCCGGAATGATGCGTTCCAACGATCTAAGTATTGCCGCGCTGAGTTTATCCTTTAAAGCCACATATCCTTCTGGCCGCCTCCCCGATATTGAACCTGCATAAGTACTGAAAGCCTCATAGGTTATGAAACGGACGACCTCAATGGTATGATGGCCCCTCTTGAAACTGCTCGGGTCCTTGATGCTGGTAATTCCAAAGAAAATACCCGGCATCTGATCATTTATCGTATCAGGGTCATGGGCGCGGGAAAAAATCAATTCAAGATCGCGGTCGGGAGTATACCAGTAGTTACCTGAATCCATGCCCATGGATAGGAGATCAAGGTCAGTGGCCAGAAAAAGGGTTACTGCTGCTATTGAGTACCGTGTACGGTCAAGTTTTCGTCGAAGGCGTAAGCTAAGGTGTTCACGGCCCACGAGGCGATCATAGGTGATATGTGGGGTGGCATTGGAGATAATTCGGTTGGCACGAAGTTCGGCGCCTCCCGCGAGGCGAACACCGATGGCTCGCCGCCGGTTACCCTTCTTCTCGATGAGTATTTTTTCGACCTTCGTCGATAGCCGGACGTCCCCTCCTTCTTTGCGAAGGCCCTTGATCAGGGCTTTAGCGATGGTTCCAGCGCCGCCGAGGGGGTAGTATGCACCGCCGATATAATGTCCCGCCACCGGTGCATGCATGATAAAGGGGATCCGGGAAGGGGCCAATCCATGGTCGCCGCATTGAATGGAAAGGAATGCGCGCAACAGCGGATCAGATATCCGGTCGCGGAGGATACGCTCAAGACTATAGAGCCCGTAATGGCCCATATTCCAGGTACGAAAGGGGACGGTCACAAAATCGATGAAGCTTTTTGTTTCAGGGATGCACGCCATTTCTTTACAAACCGTATCGAGAAGCCAGAAATAATCATCAATCCCCTTAGCCTGGTCCGGGAACCGCATTTTAAAGCGCTCGACCATGGCATCCTTACCGCTGGGAAGGTCAAAAACCTCGTTGCCGACATGAATGTGTTCAAATCCCAGGGGGTTCATCTCAAAGAAGGCCAGGTCATTGGCAACACCGAGCCCTTCGTAGATCTTCCTGAGCGATCCCCCCGGGCCGAGCTGCCCGATGTAATGGACGCCAGGGCTGAAGCGGTAGCCTCCACGGTAAAAGCTGTGGCACAATCCTCCGGGGTGGGCATGCTGCTCCAGGACGAGTACCCGTTCGCCGGCCCTGGCAAGTGCCAGTGAAGCCGTAAGGCCCCCGGCCCCGGACCCGATGACTATCGTATCCGCGTCGAGCATGTTATCTCCGGGACTTTTATTTTTTTCATTGCATCCGTCCGTTGTTTACCATTGTTCTCCAATATTGGTCCACTTTCAAGCTGTAAATTACAACATGTTATTGAACCTCCCCGCAGCAGAGCTGCGAGAAATCATCAGATTGAATAGAACTAATGGCCATAATAACAAAATAACGGGGGCGATCGGAATAGAAAATGTGGGTATTATAAAGAGAGAAAGATAGAAACATCTCATGGACGAGGGGACGGGTATACCAATTTGGATTTAAAAATAGAAGAAGATGCCGGGGAGACCGGCGGCAATCACTACAAATGGGCACAGGTACGTCAAAATTATATGAATAAAGGCAAGTTGGTATTAAAAAAATCGTCCTACATTGATGGTTACAGAATTTATGCCTCTGTTGTCTTTGTCAAGGCCGCCGTTGGAGACATGGTGAAGCCGTAGCGATAGTAAAAATGGGTTTTTTGAAGAAGCGGCAATTTCGGCGCCGATACCCAACTGGGGGTTGAAGTTGAAACGCAGGCCCTGACCATCAACCTGAAAATCCGTATAGATAGCACCAATACCACCTTCCACATAGGGCTTAAAGGTCTTTGAAGCAAGCATATTAATGTAATAGAGGGATAATTCCATTTCTAAATCAAGGCGCTATCTTTGTTGGCAGCGTCGTCGTAAATCCTCACGTACTGGTGTACGCTCCGGTTTCCTCCTCCTTGCCGCCTCAATATCATC
>PNOF01000058.1 GCA_013824645.1 Syntrophus sp. (in: bacteria)
GACCTCTCACTGGTGATTTCTTCTTCGGCCAGTTTGCGGGAGGTGATGTCCTGAGAAGTGGTTTCATAGTAAAGTATGGCACCCGAATTATCATGGATAACACGTACATTCAGGGAGACCCATATTGTGCTTCTGTCTTTGGTATAATGTGGTGCTTCGAAGCCTTCAACAAATCCATTGATTTCTAATAGTTCTTTCAATTGTTTCCGGTCTTCGGGGTGAACATATATCTGATGAGCCATGTCTGTGACTGACTGTCTCATATCTTCTTCCGACGTATAATGGTACATCTTAGCCCCGGCAGGGTTGATGCTCAAGTAATGGCCATCCGGAGTGGTTCGAAAAATTCCCATGATAGCATTTTCAAAGATGGAGCGGTATTTGGCCTCGCTCTCTTTGAGCGCCTCCTCTACCTGCTTGCGCTCGGTGATATCAAGAGAAACATTGGCCAGATAAAGTGGTTTACCATCAGCATTACGAATCGTAAAGGCCATTACATAGACACCAACCAATGTATTGGTTACAAGGTTGCGGTACTGGAGCTCACCTTCCCAACGGTCTTTTCCCAACAGGGCTGGTAATAGCTCGTTCTCGACTTTGGGTTTCAGCTCATCGGGAACAACTTCCATAATACTATATTTGCCAATATCACCTGGTGGTATACCGAGCATCTTTCTGCCGGCCTCATTGAGAAAAATCATTTTGCCATCCAGAGTAGCCAGGTTAATAAGTTCACTGCTCCGCTCTACCACTGCAGCAAGCTTCAACAATTCTGTCTCAGCCCTTTTTCGTTCCTCAATTTCCTCCACAAGACGATTCCGGGAAACCGTTGTAGTTTGGAGATTATCTGTCATAACATTGAATGAGTGTGCAAGCTGACTCAGCTCATCGGTTCCTTCTATGGCAATCTTCTTGTCAAATTCTCCGCCTGCAATGGCCTTAGCTCCTTCCTGGAGGCGCTTGATGGGATCGACAATAAACTGAAAACTGAAGCGCATACCAATGATAACGGCGAAGGAGACCGTCAATACGAGGACGAAAACAACGCAAAGAGAAAATATATATAACCATTTGTATGCTGTTCTGACTGGTTCCTCAACGATGACGCCCCAGTGTAGAGAAGGAATAGCGACACTGGCTCCAATAACGTGATCTCCGTTTAGTCCGCTGTAACGGAAAATACCTGTTTTATCGTTCAATAAATTCTTAACGATGGTGATGTGTTTCAAATCCCTTTTCTTGAGCACTGCTGCTATATCCTTATAAATGATCAGATAACCATCATGGTCAACGATGTAGACATAACGTTCTTCACCGATACGATAGCTGGATATGAGTTCCCACATTTTCCCTACGTTCACAGCGGCCTGGAGAACTCCTGCAACTTCGTTTGTGCTCATATCCCGGATCGGCAATGTCACAATAATTTGAGGAAGATTGCTCAATGGCGAAACTTCAATTTGACTGATCTGTGTTTTGCCGTTCCTCGCTGCTAAAAAAGATTCATCTTTTATGATGGAACCGAACTCAGAGGCAGTAAAAGAATAATAACGGGAGATCTTGCTGATCACTTTGCCCTGTAAGTCGGCTATGGTAAGTGCATCAACGGCTTTTTCCATATCAAGCAAACTGGAAGTCAACATATCCTGTTTCGCTTTATCGATATTTCTCACATGAGAGACACTGGCAAAAAGACGAAGGCTATTGAGACGGCCTTCAATATGGCTGGAGATATCCGAAGAAATTCTTTCCACGATTTCTTTTTGAATATTCTGGATATGCTCCAGCTCCTGCTCTATATAAAAGACGAGGAAGATTGTTGATAAAAGCACAAGCGGAGCGATGCCAAAAAGGAAGAGGAGCAAAACGATCTTTTTGGATACACCTTTTGTAAAGGGGGCAACAAGCCCTCTGAGTTTCTTCATTTAATTACTTTTCCTCTTTGACCAGGGTGGCATTGGCCAGATAACGGGCTTTTCTGCTGCCATCCATGGCCACACGGTATGATATTTTCCTTTCTGGACCTGAACGATAATTCCTTTTCCCAAAATGTTTTGTCCCGTTGCAGGGTCAAATTTGACGCTATCCCAAGGCATGATGATCTCCTCACCCTTGATGTCGGTTTGCAAAACGGATTTCCGTATATCTTCCGCTTTCAGGGATTCTGACCTGTTTATTGCATCTGCCAGAACGATCAGTCCCGTATAGGCACGCGCAGAATTGCCTTCCATGTCTCTTTTAAATCGTTCCCTGAAAAGATCATTAACGGTTCCCACTAAAGGTTTCTTTTTTGCCAGATCCAGCGCCCATACTTCCCGGCTCATCAGGTGCTCTGCGTCAGATCCTAATATTTTTATGAAGTCTGGACTGATAAACCCTGCATCCATACCCAGAATAGCGGTGGCATTCAGGTTATTTTTCTTATAACCCCTTATAAAAAGAACGGCATCATTGAGATAGGAAGTATGCAGTATGATACCCGGCAAGGCATTCTTTATTTTGTTCAGTTCTGCGTCTATATTACCCATCTCAGGATTGTAGGCTACATCACCGGTAATTCTATAGCCATTTCTTTCAGCTAATTTCTTTTCTGCCTGAGAAACGCTTGTCCCGAATAACTTGTTTTCATAAACCAGGAGGAGACGTTTTGGCACTGTTGCTTTATTACGTTTTGGTAAATCAGAAAAAAAGGCGAAAAATTTTGCGAAAAAATTTCATCGTCTGGAGTAGTCCTGAAAAACCATTTGAGCCCCTGACTTGTCAGGAGAGGTGATGTAGATAAACCATTTAAAAAAGGAATTCCCATAATTTCTGCCTGCTGGCTGGCGCGGGCAGTTACGTTACTCCTATAATCTCCCATCACGGCAACAACTTTATCTTCTTTGACAAGCTTTTCGACGGCCTTAAATGCCTCTTCCGGGTTGCTTTTAGAATCCCGATAAACAATCTCTATTTTTATGTTTCCCTGGGAAGACAACCCCACTGTCTTTGCCGCCGGATTGGGAAGATTAAGGGACTGGTTGACAATATCCTTGGCCAGTTCAATACCTGCCTTAATATCCTCACCTGTTGAGGCGTCGGGGCCTGTCTGAGGATATATGACGCCAATCTTCACCTTTTTTTGCAAAACGGCAGGTTTTTCTTTTTCACAGCCGTAGGAACCCATGCTCATTGTTACCACGACGACCATCATACAGAGTGATGTCAGAATCTTATTGCATTGCCATCTATTCCCCTTTGACATGATAGAACCTTGATCCTCCTCCTTGAGGTTTGTGTCAACCAATCTTATTATACCATAGAGATATTTGAATGGTATAAAGCGTCTTGAATGAATCATCAATAGTGTTTTCATAACTGTTCTGTATTCGACAATTGCATGCTGAGAATTCTTCAACCAGCCTTTCAACGGCCGCTTGAAAAAATTTATGTCACGAGGGTTTTCGGCAGACTGAAGTAGAAGGTGGCGCCTTCATCCGTTTTTGCTTCAACCCATATATTGCCGCTGTGTTTATGAACAACCCGCTTTACAATTGCTAAACCGATGCCTGTTCCTTCGAACTCGTCTGTGCTATGGAGTCTTTCAAAGACTTCAAAGATCTTATCTGCTTGTTCCATGGGAAAACCTATACCGTGGTCCTTCACAAAGTAGACATTTTTCTCTTTTTCCACCCATCCACCGATTTCAATGACTGCAGTTCCTTTCGGCCTGCTATATTTAATGGCATTACCCATGAGATTGATGAGGATCTGACGAATCATCTTCCGATCACCCTGTGCAGTGGGGAGGGCGTTGAATGCTACCCGGAATGCATCCTCGGGAAACATGGATTTGAAATCAGATATGATATCATTTACCATTTTCTCCATATCGATAGTCACGGCTTTTATATTTTTGCGCCCCAGACCGAAGAAATCGAGGAGATCTATGATGAGTTCGTTCAGTTTCTTTGTATTTTTGTTGATCATGTTGAGTAAATGTTGCCCCTTTGCATCGAGATGGTGACTCTGTTTTTCGATTAAGATACGCGAGAAGCCTTCTATTGCAATGAGGGGCGCCCTGAGATCATGAGAAACAGAGTAGTTAAAGGTTTCAAGCTCTTTATTGATGATTTTCAGTTCCACGACACGTTGTTCAAGCTCTTTGTTCAGTGCTTGAACCGTTTCCTGGGCATGTTTTCGCTCGGTGATATCGCGGGCAAAGGCACAGTTGTATTCCCGTCCTCTATACTCAAGATAGTTACTCGTGATTTCAACGGGGATGGCCGCCCCCTCTTTGGTGTAATGGGTAGATTCAAAAGTAATAGAACCCCGTTTCTTTAACCCTTCCCAGCGCCTGGGCCATTCATGGGCAGGGAAATTATTGTCTATGTCGTGAATGGTCATGGAAAGCAGTTCTTCACGTGAATAGCCCAAAACCCTGCAGGTAATATCGTTTACATAGAGAAGGCGGGCATCAGGCCCAATCCAGAAGACAGGGTCTGCGGAGCGATCAACGGAAAACTGCGTAATCCGGAGCGCTTCCTCGGTGCGCTCGTGTTCGACAAGTTCCTGTTCGAGGAGCGCATTGACCTTCAGGAGTTCTGCGGTTCTTTCTTCAACCAGTTGTCCAAGCTCTTCCTGATATTGCTGTAGCTGCTTCTCCTGTTTTTTTCTCAGGGTAATGTCGCGGGAAATCCCCGCAGTTCCTATTACTTCGCCATTGTGATTAAAGACCGGTGTTTTAATGGTTTCCACGCATACCGCGTTTCCATACTTGTCTTTCAAAAGTTCTTCGAATTTCACTCTTTTCCCGGACTCCAGCACTGTCTGGTCAACTGCCCAGCGCTGTTCTGCCAGATCTCTTGGCCAGATATCGAAGTCTGTCTTTCCGGGCAGGTCCTCCGGATTAAATCCGCTCGTTTTTCCAAAAGATTTGTTGGTAAGAATATACCTGCTCTCCTTATCCTTTAACCAGGCAACATCGGGGATATTATCGAGGATAGCCTGTTGCTGGTGGCGGGTCTGTGCAAGGGTTTCCTCTGCGCGCACCCGGCCGGTAATATCTCTCATAAAGATCTGCAGCAGTCTGAGCCCGACGTAATCAATGGAACTGCCCGTATATTCGATGTGCATAATCTTTTTATCATCCCGGACCAGCTTCACTTCTTTAATGGGGGTTACGTTTCCGGTCTGTCTGATGAGGTCGATATCCTGAGCCATCAACGCTCTGTCCTCGGGGTGAATGAAATCGAGCATCTTTCTTCCCAAAAATTTCCCTTCCTTCCCTGAACCGAGAAGTTTCATGGCAGCGGGGTTAAGATAGTGTATCCTCTCTCCGTCATGAAGGATAATTGCATCGGGCGAAGATTCAATAAGGCCCCTGTAACGGAGTTCGCTCTCCCGCAATGCCCCCTCAGCCTTCTTGCGCTCGGTGATATCTCTCAAGTAGGCAAGTATGGCTTTCTTTCCCTTATAAGATATTGTATTTACTGAAACTTCAATATCTATCGGGGTTTCGTCTTTTCTGATTCCTTTGAATTCATATCGTGTTGATGCGTGTTTCCCTTCCTGCCTTGCTGTTGCATAATTAAGGACCCGTTCGTAGTCGTCGGGATGAACAACACAATAAGGCTGTCTCCCTACTATCTCATGTAAAGCCTTATACTTGAACATTTTAAGAAATGCCTGGTTTACATAGACGTGAACACCATTCTGGACTATTGCAACCCCATCATTTGAGGCCTCTATGGCGATACGGTAACGTTCTTCGGATTCTTTGAGTGCTGCCTCAGCCTCCTTGCTGTCTGATTCAGCTTGTTCAAGTTCCCGGATTCTCTTTTTTAAGGTGGATATCTCTTTGATCAATTCGGAGTTTGTGCTCGATGAGTCTTTCATCCGGCTTTCCTATAGTTATCAATAGCGCCAAGATATATCAATATATTAAGATATTATCTTAGAAATGTTGGGGTGTCAACCGGATATCAATGTGAAATATATTGTATATTAATATAACTGGGTTTATATTGATTCACCTTCACTGAAATAATCACCAAGCATACCTGCTTGATGTTCGGCGTCGTGGCAGTAAACACAGAGGTTTTCCCAGTTGGAACCGTCAGGCGGATTATTCCTGTGGTTGCCGTCTTTATGATGAACAGTGAGGAGATGCCTGTCCGTATGGTCAAACTCCCGCGCGCATTTGGCGCAGATGAGACCGTGGATGCGGATTGATTGTTCTCTATATGGGCTTTGCGGGATGCTGGACTGAAGCTTTCTCACTACTTCTTCAACGGATTTACCGCTTTCCTTCCACTTTGACTTTGCCGGGCTGCGCATGCTGAATTGTTTTTTTCTCATCTCCGCACCTTGAGGACAGTATATTTTTTCTATTATAGCACAGACTACCCGGTTTTTGCCCGGTGACGCGTGACAGCGAACTATTTTGTTCGTAATGCTTCCACGATATTCATCTTTGCCGCTCTGAAGGCAGGCAGCACGCCGCCCACGAAACCCATGGTGAGAGAAAAGACGAGCGCCTTTGCGATGATGCCGGGACCCATGGTGAAACTGAAAGCCAGCTCTGAAAAAGTCTGAAAATTCATTGTCGAAACGGTAAAGAACTGCAAAAATGATGCGATAAAAAGTCCTGTAATACCGCCCAGAAGCCCCAGAAGAAGAGCTTCTACGAGGAATGTGCTTAGGATGTTCATTTTCTGAAAACCAAGCGCGCGCATGGTGCCGATTTCCGCTGTCCTGTTCGCCACAGCCGAATACATGGTAATCATGGCGCCGATCATGGCGCCGAGGGAGAAGATGAGGGTAAGCGAAATTCCCAGGATACGGAGGAACTTTGCCATCATTTCGGATTGTTCAAGATAATAGGTTGTTTCCCTTTTTGCTTCCAGGGTAAGTCGGGGGTCGCTCTCAATCTTTGATTTAAGCATATCGAAGCGTGACGGATCCTTGAGCTTAAAAAGGGCCGATGAGTAGACAGGTCTTCTGAAGGCTTGCATAAGCTGGTCCGCGTCGCCCCAGATTTCAGAGCTGAAGCCGGTATTACCGGCGTCAAAGACACCGACGACACGCCAGTCACGGGTCCCGAAACGGAGAATGTCTCCAATATCAGCTCCCTGGAACCTTTTTGCGATGCTCGTTCCTGTTATGATTTCCGTGGAGCCCGCCTTCGGCATACGTCCCTTGGTAAGCTTTACCTGTGGCCGCAGCAGAAGTGATTGTTCAGAGATACCCCGTATTGTTACATTGGAAATATTATTCGTCGATGTCTTCGGGAGGCCTATAAGGACTACTATTTCCTTTGCGAAAAGAGATTTGCCATCGGAACCGAGGGCAACTTCGGGGTTTGTTTCAACAACCGATGCCTGATAGCGGTCGACACCGCTCTGCACTTCCGAGGCGGAAGCCTTTCGGATAACGATGACATTGTCAATTGAACCGGTTTCGACAAGGGTTTTCTGGAGACCCTCAACGAGCATAAGTACTGTCGCGAAGACGAAGACAACGAGGGTCATACCTGAAACGGTAAGAATGGTGGTAAGCCTTCTTGTCTTCAGATTACGTATGCTGTATGAAAGGGGTATCATCTTATTCGATCATCCTCAAGCCGTCGGCAATGCGTATTTTCAGGGTACGCCAGGTGGGTACGATGCCGGCAAGAAGGCCTACGATGAGAGACAGTACGATATCGAGATAAATCGTTTCCGGTTCTATATAAAAAATCGGAAAGAACATGCCCATACTTTTACCGAATGCTGCTGCCGCAGGGAAGGTTAATAAAATGCCTACCGCGCAGCCCGTCATGGTAATGACCATGGATTCACCGAAGATAAGTCCTGCAATGCGTCCCCCTCCGAACCCGAGGGTTTTGAATATGGCGTATTCTCCGGTGCGTTCTCTGGCTGACATGGTCATTGTATTGGCAACAACGGCAAGAATAATAATGATGACCACAAAAGAGACAAGTCGAATGGCAGTGATGATAGCGTCGGACATGGCAACGAAGCCAAGCTGAAAAGCTTTTTCCGTTTCTGTTAATGTTTCGGCCAGGGAATTGCGGAATGTTTTGTCTATAGCCGCCGCTACCTCTGCGGCCATCTCCGGCCTTTTGACACCCACAAAATAGATGCCGGTCTGGTCCGCTCTCCCCGGCGCTGTCTTTTTCATTGTCTCATTGAGGTAGTCGAAATGGAAGAGGAAGAGCGTTTCATCGGTGCTTTTTTCTTTACCCCGATATATTGCGCGGAGCACAAACTCCCAGTTGCCGGGAAAGGTGGTTCCCTTTAACACAATGGTATCGCCAAGTTTCCATCCGTAACGTTCCGCCAGTTTACGGCCAACGGCGCAACCCTTACGGTCTCTTAAAAAGGCTGTCTTTTCGTCCGTTGTGAACACATTTTCCGGATAAATCTCCAGATAGCTTCTGGGCTCCACAGCAAAGTTGGGGAAAAAGTTTTTTTCATCGATATAGACACCGCCAAACCAGTTGCCGTAGGATACGGTTGTCACTCCCTCGATCTGCTGGATTTTCTCCTTGTATGAGAGGGGCAGTGGAAATATGATCGATATGGCATTTCTCGTTACGAGACGGTATGCCGAGGAAGCCTGGGCCCCGGCATACCATGCGCTGATGACGGTGCGAAGCAGTCCGAAGGCGAGAATGGCGATGGTAATGCTCAGTATCGTGAGACCTGTACGGAGCTTGTGGCGGAAAGCATTTTTAAAGAGGATCTTGAGGATGTACATTCTCTAAAATACCTTTATCGAGATGTCTCATGACATGTGCTTTTTCTGCTGCTCTGGGATCGTGGGTGACCATAATGATCGTTTTACCCGATTCGGTGTTGAGCCTGTCCATAAGGTCCATGATTTCTTTGGCGGAATGTCTGTCCAGATCGCCTGTGGGCTCATCTGCAACGAGTATGGTAGGGTCTGTAACGATGGCCCTGGCAATAGCTACGCGCTGCTGCTGTCCACCGGAAAGTTGTCCCGGATAATGGTCCATCCTGTCTGTGAGACTTACCACCTGAAGCGCCATTTCTACGTGTTCTTTCCGTTCACCCCGTGAAAGGGGGGAGAGCAGCAGGGGAAGTTCAACATTTTCAAAGGCGGTGAGGACCGGTATGAGGTTATAGAACTGGAAGACAAAACCTACATTGATAGCCCGCCACTGGGCCAGTTGGGTTTCCGTAAGGGTTGTAATATCAACATCGCCCACGGTGATAATACCGCTATCGGGTTCATCGATACCGGCAATGAGGTTTAAGAGGGTGCTCTTCCCTGAACCGGAAGGACCCATGAGGGCGAGAAACTCACCTTCGGCAATGTCGAAGGTAATGTCTTCGAGGACTGGCACAACCTGACTACCCCTGCGATAGGATTTAAAGAGGTTCTTTATTTCAACGATAGGACGGACGTTTTCCATTGCTATTCGGCAATCTTGATGCGGGCATTGTTCTTGAGGTGTTTTGGGGGATTCACGACTACTTTCTCGCCTGCGGTTGCACCTCCTGTTATCTCTATCATGTCACCAAGCGGTCCTCCCACTGTTACGGGAGTGACGTGGACCCTGTTTTGCTTCACGAGAAATAGGGCTTTTTTGCCGTCTACATCGATAACCGCTTTTGGACTGACCGCTGTCCTTGATGTTTCTTCTTCTTTCCTCGCTTCTCGGGAGAGAAAGGCGACCTTTGCGCTCATTTCCGGTAATATCCTGCTGTCGATAGTATTGAAACGTACCTTTACCATGACCGTTGCCTTGCTTCTGTCTGCTGTCGGTACGATCATGTGAATTGTGCCGGGAAAACGTTTTTCCGGGATGGCATCAAGCTGTATCTCGCAGGGTTGCCCGGGTTTCAGCTTTTCTATGTTGGATTCGGAGACATCGGCTTCAACCCGGAGGGAGGCCATATCAGCAATGGTGACAACGGCTGATTTGGCATTGGCAGCGGCCCCTATGGGGGTGACAATGTCGCCGATATCAGCATTTTTTGTAAGCACTACCGCATCAAAGGGGGCGCGGATGAAGGTGTATCCCAGGGACACATCGACACCACTTAGTGCAGCCTGAGAAGACCTCACCGACGCATGAGCGCCGCCAACAGCAGCAATGGCCTTTTTATAGCGTGCTTCTACGGCATCGAAAGAAGATTTAGCGGTAAAATCCTGGGCAAGGAGCTGTTTTTCACGGTCAAAGGAGGCCTTTGCGTCATTGACTTCAGCCTTCGCCTGCTCAAGACTTGCCCAGGCTACGTCGAGATTTGCCTGAGCCTGTTTCCGTGATGCAGCAAGATCATCGTTTTCGAGTTGCGCAAGAAGCTGGTCCTTTTTGATAATGCTCCCTTCTTCGACAAAGAGGCCAACGAGACGCCCCGTCACCTTTGCCGCCACGGCAGACTTTCTCTGCGGCACCACATAACCGCTTGCATTGAGCAGGGTAAATGTTGCAGAAGGATAGATACGGACAACACTTGCCACTTCAACACGAGGGGCAGGTGAAAAAACACCTGTCATGAAAAGGACAGCGATGAGCGCCGCAAGGGCCACAGCAATGATGATGTAGAGGGGCTTCTTCCTTTTCTTTGTCTGGAAACCCTGCCGTGATTTGTCTATTTTCAGTTTTGAAAGATCTTCGTCAGCCATTATTTATATTATCCTGAATAGTAAGGAATGGTATTATGTTAAACAACTGTTCCCAGACTGTCAAGAGTCTTTCTCTCTGACCGGAATCTCCCACTTCTTTTCGATGAACAATCTTTCCGGTTTTTTTGCGCATATCGCTTACGAATATGGCATGTACTCTCAGACGTGGACATGTGGTCGCGGACTCCCTTATCAAATAATCCAATATATTTCATTTTCTTATTTCTTTTTGTGGAGGTCAGGATACATTATTTCGTGGAAGTCAGGATACATTATTTTTGAGCACTCAGGACAAATACCATGAGAGAAGTCAGCTTCTGAGTGGTCTCGTATATACACCTCTATCTGATTCCAGTAGCCCTTATCATCACGTATTTTCTTGCATGAGGAACAAATGGGGAGCAGGCCACCCAAGGTTTTAACTCTTGTAAGGGCCTCCTGGAGTTCAGAAATAAGCTTCTCGCGCTCTTCCTCTGTGCCTTTGCGTTCCGTAATATCTTTGGCAAAAATAGCTATTTTGGACACATCTCTCTTATCGCTAAAGACAGGGTATGCGAATGTTTCGAAAGTTCTCCCAGCTCTTTCATCTTCAAAACGAGCTGGTTTACCGGTGCGAACAATCTCATCGTGCTGTTTTTTTCTCTTTTTTGCAACATCCGGGGGAAAAGAATCGTATAAGGAAGTACCGATAAGTTCACGGACGTGTTTGCCCAATCTCCTCGCAACGACTTCATTTGCAACAAGGATATTTCCTTCTGTATCAGCCAATAACAAGGTTTCATCGGTAGCGTTGATTAAAGAGCTGAGGGCCTCTTCGCTTTCCCGGAGCTTTTTCTCAGCCTCTTTGAGTTTTGCGATGAGCATGGATAGTTCCTCGGTTTCCCTGAGGCGTAAGTCTCCCGCCTCTTTCGAGAGCCTCTTGTAGTAGGCTATCTCTTTTCGGGCTTCTTCCAGTTGAGCTTTTAAATCACTATGTGTCTCGTCTTTCAATCTCTCAGGCCTCCTCGGCAAGAACCAGCAAAACCCCTGTCCAATCCAGCCCACTGTTCTTTCCGAGTAGGGGGGCAATTTCAACACCAGAATAGAATCCTAAAAAAGGAACATTCTCCTTATGAAAGACTTTACTTATTTCCGCGGCCTCTTCAATGAGGGTGTCTGAAAAGCTTGCAGATCTGCCGGCGCAGTCGATATATAAGCCAAAAACCGGTCTTTTCCCCTCGTTTTTAATCCGTGCCATCAACTCAACGGGATGATTCATAGCCGACTCAATCATCTTATTTGAGTCTCTCAACATGAATTGTATTTCTGTTCCCGGACCGAGATCAGGTTCAAAAATCACAATACCTGCACCATCAGGCAAAACCCCTGCAATCAGCCTGTTTACATAGTATTCTTCGTTGTATTCCCCGTATTTTTCACCGTGGTTAATACCTATGGTAAGACGCTTGACGGGCATTTGCTTCTGCCAGTCCTCGTTGCCATAAATGTCATTAATCATTTCAACAACCGGTTTTCCGTCAATTTCGTAGATGACGGGCCCTTCAATCTTTGTAATGGTATGATAAATGCCATCCTTGGGAGTGCACCCATGCATTATCTGATGATAGTAGCGAAAATCTCCCTGGAAAAGAGCTCCCACAATACTTTGGCTGGAGACATGTGATCCGCAGAACTGGATTGTAGGACTAAAAGCATAATCACCTACCAGACCGGCGCCTATGATTGGTATCGGTTCTCTGAGTGTTTCTTCTATCCCTTTGATCAATAGCGGAGATGCGTTCATCATAGGAGGTGTTGTGGCTGTTGGAGAAAGTTTCACTGAATCATAAAAGATGAGCAGCAACTTTCCTTCTTTTTCGCTTGCAAAGTTTTCTGCAAGTTTTTTTCCGGCTGACATTTCATCTTTATCGAGATTGTCTATGCATGCTACCTTACATGCGTGTTTATCCAACTGCAAAATCGCAGCGCCAGCAGGGAAACCTTCATAGGATAAATCATTGTTTGTGATTATTCCGACAGCTGATCCTCCGATAATCGGTACTTTGACACCTACGATGGATTGCAGTCCTTTGAAAAACTCGTTGGCATCAACCTGTCCGCCACAAAAGGCAAGGACAAGGCCGGGCTCTTCTATGCCTCCGCTCTTTATCGCAGATTCAGCTATTGTTCTACCCGATAAAAAAGCATCCTTTTCATTGCAGTATCCAACTCCGACTTTCACGTTGACCTTCCTCCGGAAAGGTTGTCGATGTAGTGGAATAGAAGATAATTATGAACATATCCCACCTTTTAACCAGTTCCCGCTTTTCATACAGACTATACACACAATTCTGATGTTTTATCTCAACCATGTCAATAGAATTAAAAGAAAAATATTCGTTGCCGGTATTATTCGTAACAGAATATATTGACCATTTAAATGGAAGGAATATTATCTTTGACGTTGAGGATTGCCATTTGAAAGTTGCTACTAAGCCTAAATGGCTGTCTGTGTTTATTTAAGGAAGGAGACCCTGCCTATTTCCAACCGGAGCCTTGTGTGTTGTCGTGAACGTACCTTCAATTCTCTTATGTTTTGTGCATAAAATTGTGCCCAATGTGTCCCTGATACCTTCGGATAATCCAACATAATCCAAAGATAACGATAGACGTATCCCGTTGAGGTTATTGATAATGGCCGTTTTGTGCGTTTTGCTGGTATCGACTCAAAATCCGGTGAGGGTAACTTCGTGCTGGTTCAATCTCTGCGGGTTGATTCCCCGCAGCTTGCGGCGGGGTGGTTTATTAATTAATTGTTCTGAGTAAGAAAAGAAAACTGGCTGATATCAGACAAAGATCTCGAAGACGGACTTGAGGACCTCGTTCTGTGTTTTCAGGGCTTGAATATTCGCTTCATATCCGCGCTGCGCGATCATCATCTGAGGAAATTCCTCAGCAAAGTCCACATTGGAGGTCTCTATAAAAAGGCCTTCGTCCTGGATAAGCGCTCCGGGGGCATTGGACTTCATAAGGTTTACCCGTGGCAGCTTTTGATCGTCTTCGGTGATTGTTGACACCGTTTTCTTGTAGCCGTTGGTATTGCTGTTGGCAACATTGTTGGCTACATTGGAGAGTTTTGCTCCGAATGTATAAAGCGCAGATATGGAAGCACTGATTCCAGTCATCATGCTTGTATATTCGGCAGAATTAAAAATAACTTAAGGGAAAAAAGTAAATATTTTTAAGTTTTTTTATTTTATCGATAAAAGGGTATGGTGAATGGTGTTGACAGGGCTTCAGGACCCCTTTATTTGCCTCTCCAGGGTGCTGAAGCAGGTTGTCCCGAATGTGGGCCGTCTCTATGTGTCTGGCGGCGCAACGACCACGATCAACTAATCTTAAAACAACCGTTGGTAAATCTATCTAGTTTCCGTCCGGAAACCTTAACTCATTGAAATATATCACAAAACAGTGACAATTGACTGGATTTTTTGAGCTCATTCTGGTATAATTTGTGTGTAACTAATTGGTATGATTACATAATACACTTAAGAAGGACTCCAGAATGCGTCAGAAATTCACTCCCCAGATGAGCCTCTTTGCTCCCATGGCCAGAAACTCCATTGTAAAAGAACTTCAAGGGATGTCCGGGGTCTTGGACGCCAACCCGGGATTCCTTGATCTTGTCTATCAGGATATGATAAAGACATCTCGTCCCGATACGGGCAGACAGGGACTTTCTGCAGAGCAGGTATTACGTTCTGCGGTACTCAAACAGTACCGCCAGCTCACCTATGAGGAACTCGCCTTTCATCTGGAAGACTCCGATGCCTTCCGTACCTTCTCCCG
>PNOF01000059.1 GCA_013824645.1 Syntrophus sp. (in: bacteria)
AAAAGAAAAACCGTCGCTTATTCTCGCCGCCGGCGATATGATACAGGGTAATACCTGGGCCAACCTCTTTCAGGGAAAACCAGCTATTGAGGTCATGAACGCAATAGGTTTTCATGCCATGGTTGTGGGAAATCATGAATTCGACTTCGGTCAGGAGGTTCTGAAAGAAAGAATTCGCGAGGCAAAGTTTCCTGTGCTGGGCGCCAACGTTCTGGGCCTTCCCGCCTTTATAAAGCCCTACGTTATCAAAGAAATCAACGGATTAAAAGTGGCCATTATCGGCATTGTAACAGAGGACACACCGACGTCTACACACCCGGATAATGTTTCCGGTCTCAACTTTCTTCCCGTTTCAGATACTGTTGATAAATATGTGAAAGAAGTGCGGGACAAGGTTGATATTGTTATCGTCCTCACGCATATAGGCTACAATGCAGACATGATGCTCGCAAACAATGTAAAAGGTATTGATGTCATTGTTGGTGGTCATTCACACACAAAAACAGACAAGCATCTGCTTGTCGGAAACACCATTATCGTTCAGTCCTGGGAACACGGATTGGCCCTTGGTGTTTTAGATCTTAAAATAAGGGATGGAAAGATTGTAGAGGCCGATGGCAGGCTCGAAGAGATAAAGCCCGCCTCCATGAGTAAGAAGGATGATGTGGCCCTCATTGTTGAAAAATATTCGGCCCAGATGAATGCACTCATGAAACAAGCGATCGGCGAAGCACTCATTGACCTCGATGGAAAAAATGTACGTATAAAAGAGACAAATCTTGGTAATTTCTTTGCCGATATGATGAGAAATGAGTCCGGCGCCGAGGCCGCAATCATTAACGGAGGAGGGCTCAGAACAAGTATTAAGAAGGGTACCATCACTATGCATGATGTATATTCGGTACTACCCTTCAATAATTACATCGTCTCAATAAAACTGAGCGGAAAACAGATTCGTGAAACCCTTGAATATGGTGTGTCTGCTGTAGAACTAAAAGAAGGCCGTTTTCCACAGGTCTCAGGCATTTCTTTTACCTATGCGCCAACCGGAAAAAGCGGCTCAAGGGTTGACTCAATCCGTGTGAACAATGAACCCTTAGAACCCGACAAAATCTATGTTGTCGCAACAAATGACTTTCTCGCAGCCGGTGGAGACGGATATCAAACATTCCGGGAGGCTATCAAGGCATCAGGTGACTTCTCCACAACAGGCGGCGTTATGAAAGCTTCCGCCATTGTATATAACAATGCCGGAAAATGGCTTAGAGATATTGCCGTTCAATACGTCACAACACGGCAGAAGATCAACCCCGCTGTTGAAGGCAGGATCAGGGAAGTAAGCTGCGATGCAACTTTTTGTAAATAATAGAGCAGTAGATCTTTTGCCAGGTATGAAAATCATCCATGCCCTTATCGGAGCAGGTCTTGACGCAGAACTCAAAAGAGGGAAAAGAGTGTACGATGAATGGGGCAATAAAGTCGGCCTTGACGGCGAATTAACCGCCGGTATAAAGCTATTTGTCCGGTAAGCCCCCGGTTTTATGAAGTGCTCTTCAGGAAGAAGCGTATATCTTTGAAGAGCCCTTTTTTGATGCTTATATCGATTTTATCGATAATATCCAGCTTCATATATTTCAATTGTGCAAGCCAGAGAGGGTCGTCAACTTCAACGTAGAGTATACGGTCAGTGGTCCTCACAGGTCGTGCGTGACTTGCCATCTTTCCTCCCACAATATTATTCCAGGCGCTGAAGATTTTTATTTCTTCCAAATCCTTGATATTATGGTGTCTGAGAATCTTTCCCAGGGCCCCTTTGAGGGATACAAAGGCCATGTTTTATACCTCTATTCTCGGAAAAATAGGGGTAATCTTATCAATTGTCGCTATGTCGTCGGGAAGATAAAACCTTTTTTCCTCATCAAAGCTCACTTTTTCAATCGACCTTCCGATACCTATGGCTTTCCAAATCTGTTGCGACCTTTCGGGCATAAAAGGATAGAAAAGAACGGCAACGATGCGTAGGCTGTTCCATATGTTATAGAGGACCGTTTTAATGCGGGGATTCCCTTCTTTCGCAAGCTTCCAAGGTGCTTCCGAATCAATATATTTGTTGAGGATCGACACGATCTCAAAGATGCTCTGGAGGGCCTTGTGATAGGCAAATACCTCCATATTCTTCTGATACTCATTGATGAGCCTCATGGTATTTTCTTCAACAAAATCATCCATGCCGCCCTTGGCTTCAGGTCGTTCTATCTTCCCCTGGAGGAATTTTCCAATCATGGTGACGCTTCTACTTGTCAGATTTCCAAAATCATTGGCAAGGTCCCCGTTTATCCTGTGGACGATGGCATGTTTTGAAAAATCACCATCAAGGCCGAAAGGAACTTCCCTGAAAAGGAAGAACCGGAATTCATCAACACCGTAAGTTTTTACAATCTCATGGGGATCAATGACATTACCCAGAGATTTGGACATTTTTTGGCCCTCTATTGTCCACCAGCCGTGGGCAACAACATGCTTTGGCGGTGTAAGGCCGTAGGACATAAGAAAACTAGGCCAGTAGACTCCGTGGAACCTGAGGATGTCTTTGCCGATAAGATGCGCATCACATGGCCAGAAAGTATTGAAGGTATCCATATCTTCCAGAAAGCCGATACCGGTCAGGTAATTTGTGAGCGCGTCAAACCAGACATAGATGATGTGGCGCTCATTGCCAGGCACAGGAATACCCCATTGAAAGCTCGTCCGGCTCACACTCAGGTCACGAAGACCCCCTTTTACAAAACTTGCGACCTCATTATAGCGAATGTCGGGCAGGATAAAATCTTTCTGTTTTTCAAGGAGTTCAAGGAGGGGTTCGGCATATTTTGAGAGCTTAAAGAAAAAGCTTTCTTCTTTCAGCTTTTCCGGTTTCCTGAGACAATCAGGACAGGCTCCGTCTTTCAACTGTAGTTCCGTATAGTATGCTTCGCAGGGAACGCAGTACCAGTCTTCGTATTCTCCAAGATATATATCGCCCTTTTCAAAGACTTTCTGGAATATATGCCGGACGACCTTCTTGTGACGTTCTTCCGTGGTCCTGACGAAACCTGTATTGGAAATATTAAGGACCCGCCAGAGATCGGTAAAGCGGTCCACCATCCGGTCGGCATGTTCTCTCGGATGGATACCGAGAGCCTCCGCTGCCTTCTCCACCTTTTGTCCATGCTCGTCAGTCCCTGTAAGAAAAAATACCCTGAACCCGAGAAGCCGTTTATAACGGGCCATAATGTCCGCAGCAATGGTGGTGTATGCATGGCCAATATGAGGCACATCGTTAATGTAATAAATAGGGGTAGTTATATAATATTTCTTATCCATTTATAACTCCAAATAATTAAAAAAAGGTTAAAGATTAAACCTATCACCTCGTTGCCTATCACTTATTTTTTTCCTGTTCTGACAGGAGGGTTACATCTCTGAGCGGAAGTGTTACTTCTTTCCCGTCATCAACCTGTACCGTTATCGTGGAATTCAGTGTATTGTGTTTCACAACCTTCCCTTCTCCCTGGGGAACCTTTACCCGTTTGCCGATTTTCGGGAAGTTTTTCTTGCTGTTGACATACGTATCGTATTCATAGGCAAGACAGCACATGAGTCTTCCGCATATGCCTGAAATCTTTGCGGGATTCAGCGCAAGGCTCTGTTCTTTCACCATTTTAATGGAGACAATAGAAAAGTTATGAAGAAATCGCCGGCAACAAACAGTGTTGCCGCAGTTTCCCAGACCGCCGATAATCTTTGCCTCGTCCCTGACACCTACCTGCCTCAGTTCAACCCTGATTTTGAATTCCTTTGCCAGTTCTTTGACAAGCTCTCTGAAGTCAACCCTGCTCTCTGAAATAAAATAGAAGAGCAGTTTCGTGCCGCCGAAGAGATATTCGGTGGTAAGAAGCTTCATGGGAAGGTTCATCTCCCGGATCTTCTGTTTGCAGAAATCAAAAGCATAGCGTTCTTTTTCTTTCAGAGCATCATATTCTTTTACTTCATCTCCTGTTGCTTTCCGGGTAATCTTCTTGAGCCCTTCTTTTCTCGTTTCCAGGGGCTCCGTGAGAACTGTGCCCAGACATGTCCCTTTATCAAGCTCACTTAAGACATGATCACCAACCTTTACATCATCAGGCACTTCCAGTTCGGCGATACCCGTAAATCTGTCTATCCTTATGTAACAACTTTTCATACATTCTACCTCATAACATGAAATAGTAAATTTTCAAAAACAAGCCACCTGTTAACATTATACCGCATAATGCGCATGGTTTCCTGAATTCTTTTTATGGTATTTTCTACCCACTGTATATCGATTATCTGCCAGTCCAAGACACCTTCCAAATCCCTATTCACTATTTTTGTAAAATCTTGCGAGTATTTAACAACAAGCATATCCCGGAAGAGCGAGAGCAGAAATGCAAGATATATGCTGAATCCGCTGTTGGTTTTGGCGATCTTTTCCGCTATAAGGGATGCATTAACAAAACTTCTGTTTTTTCCTGCAACAAGTTCCGCAATCATACGCCGAAGCAGCAGGTGTTCCTCCTCTATCCAGAAAAGTCCGCATCCGATGCTTCCATAGGAGATGCGGGCGAGAAGATCGGCCCGCTCTTCATCTGCATCTGTTTTCATCAAAAAAAACTGCTTCAGTTGTTCTCTGACGAGGGGCGTAAAGAAGACCCTTGTGCATCGTGAGCGGATTGTCAAAGGGACCTCCTGTTCTGCCGAGGTGATGAGGAAAAAATGATTGAAAGGGGGAGGCTCTTCAAGGGTTTTTAAAAGCGCATTAGCTGCTTCATGGGTAAGCCTTTCAGCCCGGTCAAGGATAATGGCCCGCTTTTCACTTTCATATGGATACTCGTAGATTTCTTTGCTGAGCATTCTTGACTGGTCAATACCTATAGAATCTTCGCCTTCGATAGTGATAAGATCCGGGTGATTGCCCCCTTGAATCTTTTTGCAGGGACGACATTCTCCGCAGGCAGAAGCTGTTTCGCAAAAAAGGTATTTTATGAACTCCTTGGCGATCAGTTTTTTCCCGATCCCTTCCTGACCGTAAAACAGAAAGGCATGGGGAATATTTTTATGCTCCAAAAACATGCGTAGAAGGTTTTTGGGTTTTTCATGGCCGATAATATTTTCAAATCCCATAATTTTTCAGGAGAGCTACCACTTTTTTTCTGATGGTCCTATGTATCGTATCAATATCGAGGCTTCCGTCAATTACAAAGAAGCGTTTTGGATCCGCTTTAGACATTTTTTCGTATGCCTTTTTTATCTTATTATGGAAAGCGAGTTCTTCCTTTTCAAATCTATCCATGTCAGCTGATTCTGCTTTTCTCTTAAGACCATTTTCAACGGAACAGTCGAGGAGAACCGTGAGATTAGGCCGCACTCCTTTTGTGACGAGCCGGTTCAGCGTTTCTATGATGCCAAGATCAACACCCCTGCCATAACCTTGGTAGGCATATGATGCATCAATAAACCTGTCACAGAGAACAACTTTGCCTTCTTTCAGGGCCGGCTGGATAAGTTCTTCGACGTGTTGCGCCCTCATTGCCATAAAAACGAGAAGCTCTGAAAGGGGGTAGACCTCCATATTTGTGTGGAGGAAAACCTTTCTCAATGTTTCGCCAAATGTTGTGCCGCCGGGTTCACGGGTTTTAATAACATTGAGGCCTTTCTTTTCCAGATAGGTATGCAATAGCGCTATCTGAGTTGTTTTCCCACACCCTTCAATCCCTTCAAATGTAATCAGCATGTATCTCCTTATCTACCAGGGTTCACGGCATTCACTGAGGAAATCATACCGGGATCACTAAGGAAAGTTCTCTCGTAGTTCAATCCTTATAACCCGGTGTTTGTGTATCGCCTATTTTAAAACTCTGTCCATATAGTCGCCGGTTCTCGTATCAATCCTCACTGTATCGCCCTCTTCAACGAAAAGAGGGACCTGAATTGCATAACCCGTTTCCAATACCGCCGGTTTTGTTGCATTCTGTGCGGTATTGCCCTTTACCCCCGGTTCTGTCTGGACAATAAGGAGTTCGACAAAATTTTGCATATCTACTCCCAGTGTTTTCCCCTGGTAAAAGAGGATCATAGCAACCATACCTTCCTTGAGGTAGTTCTTCGTATCGCCGAGACTTTTTTCGTCTATAAATATTTGTTCATAGGTATTCTCATTCATAAAGTGGTAATCGGTACCCTCCTTGTAGAGAAACTGCATCTGTTTCTCTTCCATATCGGGGACATCAAGTTTTTCGCCGGAACGGAATGTTCTGTCGAGGACATTACCGGAGATAAAACTTTTTAAGCGGGTTCTGACAAAGGCGCCGCCCTTACCAGGGTTCACATGTTGAAAATCTACGATCAAAAAAGGTTCATTATCCATGAGTACCCTCACACCTTTCCTAAATTCTGATGTGCTTATAACCATTCTTTCCTCCTGCCTTATTCGTTCACCGACATCTCACAAGTGTGCCGGTTCATTTCTATATTATACCGCAAAGATGTCCTTTCTGATACGGGTAAGGACCTGTGCATTCTCCCTGGTAATAAGTACCATATCCTCTAATCTTACTCCGCCGATATTCGGCAGATAGATACCCGGCTCTATCGTGAGGACCATATTTTCTTCCAGAAACCCCTCGGAGGTGCTGTTTATTGCAGGCGCCTCATGAACGGCGATACCAACCCCATGACCGAGACCGTGCCTGAAAAAATCACCGTATCCTTTCTCCTCAATATATTCGCGGGCAAGCGTATCAACCTCTTTTATGGGCATACCGGCCTTCATCGTTTTGAGAGCAAGCTTCTGCGCATGATTAACAACAGTAAATATCTCCTGTATCTTTTCCCCCGGTTCCCCGAGAGAAATCGTACATGTTTCATCACTGCAATATCCATCCACCTGTGCGCCGAAATCAACAATGATCGCTTCTCCCTTGAGGACCTTTTTGTCCGATGGCTCTCCGTGAGGAAGGGCCGCACGCGGTCCTGACACAACAATCGTCTGAAAAGAAGGGCAATCGGCCCCGAGTCTTCTCATGGCATAGTCCAGGTCGTTGGCAATCTCCTTTTCCGTCATATTGGGCACGATTTTTTCCAGCATTTCCGTAAAAGCATCAGTCGCAATCCCTATGGCTTTCATAATACCGGTGATTTCAGCGGGCTCCTTTATCTCTCTTATCCTTTCTATGTTATTCGCAAGGGGGACAAGATCAATATCGGGCAATGTTTCTTTCCATGATCCATAGATATTGTAGGCCATGTGGAAACTATCAAAACCCATCCGTTTGACCCCGTACTTTTTGCATATATCCAGAAGGGCGTTCTGTTTTTGTCTGATTTCAACAATCTGAACATTTTTGGTCACTTCTTTTGCATGGGTAATATACCTGAAATCGGTGAGCAGGAGTACATCTCCTCTTGTGATAATCAGTGTCCCTTCAGAACCCCGAAATCCCGTAAGATAGAATATATTATCCATGCCCTTTAGAGCACATGCGTCAAGATCCATGTCTTTTATTATATTGAGAACTTTCTCAATCCTGCTTTGTCTCATAACTTAAATTACCACATTTTTTTATTCAGGAATCTCTTTAATCCGTGACCTTTGTTCTTTTCCTTAAAATCTTTTTTCAGGGCAGAGAGTCTTTTTTTATAAAAGCTATTACGGGGTTCCCTTTTTACAAGTTCTTCAAAAATCTCTATGGATTTCTCGATATATCCCTGTTCTTGATAAATATCTGCCAGTGTGACCGAAACAATGCCCGGTTTGTCCATATAGGGGATAGTTAAAAGAATATCACGATAAAAATCAAGCTAAATCGTATGTTGCTGACCCTTCCCACACGGGTTTTCGCTTTGCTGTACCGGGAAAATCATGGGTTTAGCTGTCTTATCTCATAAAATATCTGAAAGACCGAGCTTGAAACAACGATACTCTCAACGCCTGTCTGTAATATAATCGCTTTTGCAATTTCAAGGGCGGCCTGTCGTTGAACCAGCGCATCAAATTTATTGAGTACAATGGTACAGATTTCCCTCTCCACACCTTTGAGGAGTATTTCATTGGTAAAGAAAAGTCTGAAAAGCTCAGACGAGATGATTTCGTCACCTGTCAATCCCTTTTTTTCCAACAATAGTTCCCATCTGAAGACTTTTTCCCCTATATGCCCCAAAAGACTGTCGAGTCCTGCGACAACAAATATTCTATCAGAAAAAGGCGGGATAACAGGCTCCTGCGGAGCCGGGTATTTGAGGGGTTTTCCTTTTGCTCCGTCTGCTTCAACAAAGACCATATCGAAGGTTTTTCCCAACTTAAGAATATCATCGAAGTTTACTGCAGTGAGTTTACCATCTACAATGGATTTACCGACCCTGATCGGATTGCCCGAAGAAGTGTTGTCCTGCCCGGTTTTCCCTGTGAGCAACATATAGGGTTCCTGGGCATATATTTTTGTTGTGGTAGTAACAACCGTTTTTTTCTTTTTATTGATTGCTTGTCCTACCATGTACTCAATCAGAGATGATTTACCTCCGGCCCCGACAAAGGTTATATATTTTGCATCAAGGATCTTTTCTACAGGATTAATCTTTTGAATATGCCACATAGAGGAGGTTAAGGAGGTCACGTCGCCTTTTGGAATATAAGGAGACCATCATTGATGGTCTCCTTATATTCTTTGATCATGTCGCAAATATCAGCTTTTTCGAAAATATCCTTGATCATATCCGTCTAAAGATGTTCTCGATTGTATGTATTTTTACCCATCTATTTAGCGGGCTCATTTGTTTTTTGAATACTTCCTTTGTCTGCCGGTCCGATCCATATTTCTGCATCAGTCTCGAAGGCGCCCCTGGACATCTTTATCGTACATGTTTTATCGTCTTTAATATAATTCAGAACAACATCTTTATATCGAAAACTGTTGATATATCTCCATCCGTTTTTTGCCATGTTTATCTTGAAATAGTTCTCCAGAGACTGAAGATCAACATTGCCGCTGAGAAAGAGTACGCCTGCCTTGAAGCTAGGTGTTTCGTAGACAAAGCTTCTGTCGTTTATGATGCTCATTTCTTTTGGCACCGGCACATCGGAAAAACCGTAAAAAACCTGATTGGGCCCTTCCTGTTTTGCCCGAGCAGTGCCTTCTGAATCATTTCGCTGAAACAGGGCGCAACCGGAAAATACCAACAACATAACAAAAAACAATATGATACATCTTTTCATAGACTCCCTCCCTTAATTATTTCTTTCAAGATAGGCATATGCACTGTGATTGTGGATACTCTCAAAGTTTTCCGCTTCGACAGCAAACCACCTGACATTGGCATCCTGTGACAGCATATCTGCGATATCTCTCACAACATCCTCAACAAACTTGGGGTTTTCGAAGGCCCTTTCCGTAATATATTTTTCATCTTCTCTCTTGAGAATAGAGTATATGTCACTACTGGCACATTTTTCTATGATATTTATAATATCCTCTATCCAGAAAAACTTTTTCACTTTGAGGTCAACCTTCGCAACACCTCTCTGATTATGTGCACCATATCTGCTTATTTCCTTGGAACAGGGACACAGCGTGTTAATGGGCGCTGAGATGGAGACTACAAATTCTTTCATGATATCATCATTGTCCATAGAACCCCAGATACCGCACTGATACTCCATATAGCTCTGGGTTTTTGATATTGGGGCCTCTTTCTTGATGAAATAGGGAAACCGGATAATCATATGGGACGATTCAGCATCTAATCTATTTTTGAGCTCCTTCAGGATTTCGGGGAAATTTTTCATGTTTATCATGTTTTTGTTTTCGTGGAGAATCTCTACAAATCTGCTCATATGAGTGCCTTTGTGGTGATGGGGCAGGTTAACATACATATCGATGGTAGCAATGGTATTTTGAATACTATTTACTTTATCAAGAACGATGATCGGGTATTTTACATTTTTGACGCCTACCTTGTCGATCTCAATTTCCCGATCGTCGGGCATGCTCTGGACATCTGCCATTTCTGCTTTATCGCTCATATGCTGCCCAGGCCTTGTCTGATTCCCAGACCCTTACCTCTTTAAGCAAGACTCCTTTTCCCGTAATGCGTTTCTCGATCTCTCCATATATATACATTGCGATATATTCCGCTGAACTCGCCCTTTCGGCGAAAAAGCTGATTTCATTGATGTATTTATGGTCCAAGCCATCGAGAATATCCTTAAGGTAGTCTTTCAGAACTTTAAAGTCAACAAGGAGCCCGTCATCTCCGAGTTTCTCTCCAGAAATAAAAACTTCAACAAGAAAGTTGTGGCCGTGAAGCTCTTCGCACTTTCCTTTGTATCCGACAATTTTGTGGGCTGCCGCGAATGAATCTTTAATACCTAATGTGAACATATCATAATCTATCGTCTGGCAGGGACAAAGTCAATAGAAAGAGGTGACTGGTGATAGGGCGGAAAAGGGAAGCCGGAAGATCCTTCATAAAGTACTACATAAAGAACGGTGGTGTTGTATCCGCCGTTCTTTATGTAGTACTGATTCGCGAAACGCAAAGAAGGGGCTATTACTTTTGTTTCTTTACTGCTTTTTTGATTACCACATAACCTGTTGTAGGACCGGGGACTGCTCCTTCGATGAGGATGACATTCGTATCGCCCCTGACATCGATAACCTTCAGATTCTGCACAGTTACCCTTCGTGCGCCCATGTGGCCCGGCATCTTTTTTCCCTTCATAACCCGCCCGGGGGTCATGTTCTGTCCGATGGAACCGCCATGTCTGAAATATTCGTGAGCGCCGTGTGAAGCCGGCGCGCCGCCAAAATTGTGGCGCTTCATGACACCGGCAAAACCTTTACCTTTCGATGTGCCAACAACATCCACGTAGTCGCCAGGCTCAAACATTTCAACTGAATGCACCGCGCCAACTTCGTTTGCGTCAATGTCTTCTTCGGTTACCCTGAATTCTTTCAAGACTGTCGTCGGGGCTACGCTTGCCTTTTTAAAATGACCCGAAAGAGGCTTGTTTACTCTCTGGACCTTGACAATTTCCTCAAATCCGATCTGCAGGGCATTATATCCTTCTTTGATGGTCGTCTTTTTCTGGACAACAGTACAGGGTCCCGCTTTGATCACTGTTACGGGTATAATATTCCCGTGTTCATCAAAGATTTGTGACATTCCTAATTTTTTACCAATAAGTCCTAATCCCATGTTACACACCTCCGAAAATTGTAACAGCATAGAAGAAAAAGCCTATAAAGTCAAGATGAAATCTATTGAAGTCCGGTATTATCGCTTAATTACAATTAAATCATGTTTAATTTTAACTTTTTTGAGAAAAACCCTTAATTATTTTCTGATATAAACGAGAATATACGTATATGACTATTGCTAATACTTTCTCAAGAGAAGAACTTGTCAACAAAGCAACGGATTTGAAGGTTATCCCTACCCTCAACGGTATTGTAGAAAAAGTTTTTAATATTCTTGGAAATGATAACTCATCATTTAGCGACCTCGGTAACGTCGTTCAATACGACCAGGCAATATCTTCGAAAATCATAAGTATCTCCAACTCAGCTTATTACAGCCGTGGTATTGAGATATTTGACCTGCAGAGAGCCATGCTGACAATCGGCTTTGAAGAGGTACGGGGAATTGTGACCTGTCTGATATTTATGGAAAATATTCTGAAAAAATTGAAGTTAAAAGAACAAGACCTCTTTGCTCTCTGGAGACATTCGATCCAGGTTGCCTGCAGCGCAAAGATGCTCTCCAAAAGGTTGCTCGTGGAAGATCCCGCAAAGGTTTATACAATATCTCTACTCCATGATATTGGAAAGATTGTCTTTTATATCTGCTTGCCTGATTATGGAGAAACAATGAAGGCGTTAAACGGCAACGGGCAGGACATCGCTTCGTTGGAAAGAAACACCTTCGGCATAGACCATCAGGAAATAGGTCGTGTTATAGCGATAAAATGGAAGTTTCCTGCTGATTTTATTAATATTATACGCCACCATCACGAAAACCAGAATGCAGATAAATTTGGCGCTATCTTTCGTTTGGTAAACACGTCCAACAGGTTTGCCCATTCCACACATGATCCTTCAAGTTCTGAGGGAATCATCCTGGAAAAAGAAAAGGATGCTATCGTCCAAGAGGTCGACAAGATAATGGATTTTTTGCAATTAGGCTAATATGAGACGAGAAGAACTTAAATCGGAATCGCTACAACAGCATTGGGACTTTTACGAAAGGGCGATTAATAATTACTCAATTATTATGAGGATTATGAGCAGTGTTGAAGATGGCCTGCTTGTGAACAACATTCCCAAGGCTTTTGTTGAAGAGTCTTTTTTTGATATGTGTAAGATCATGGTAGACGACAACGGCATCATCCGTCAGGGACTCTATAGCATCGATGAAACCCTAAGCGATCTCGATTTTACCAGCATTGCCATGCTCAACAACGGCGCCGGCGCATCGTCACTGATTGACGATGTTTTCGGGTATGGCATTCTGTACATATATCCCTTGAAAAAAGACCTCAGGATTATCGGGTATATGGTGCTCGGTAAACGGTATTCTATGGATATCGAAATGAAGGTCCTTCGTGAATTGGAGATTGTCTGCGATATTTATAACAAATCATTGCTTTTGAGTGACAATGGCCGCCGCCGCGAGATGCACGCAAAGGCTACCCTTGAAATAGCCCTCGAAGAGTTTCCCGACGCATTTTTTCTCGTCGACAAAAAAGGGTTCATCTGCTATGCGAATAAAAAAGCGAAGAGTGAATTTGAAACAAAAAGAGGGTTACTTGTAGGTGAAAGGCTTGAGAATATTGTCCCTGGTGTTACCCATGACATTGCCACAGAAGAAGGGGTACGCTATGGAGAGATACATTATAAGTCTGGCGATGCGTACAAAATATTTAAGATCGAAAGCTTTCCCCTCAAAGAAGACATCCGAAAGGGCGAATGGATAGGGATTATTTTCAAAGATGTTATCGGGAAAAAAATCAGCGAAGAAGAATATCTGCTCAAACAAAAGATGGAAAGCATAGGTATGCTTGCCGGTGGTATTGCCCACGATTTTAATAATATGCTTACTGGTATTCTCGGATATGCATCGCTTATGAAAAAGTTTCTCACCAACAACCCAAAGCTCAGCCGCTATGCCGAGGCAATAGAGCTTTCAGCCCAGCGTGCATCAAAACTGACACAACATCTGCTTAATTTCTCACGGAGACAGAAAAAATCAACAGGCATCGTGAATATTAATGATTTGCTTGAAGACGTGCTGTTTCTTTTGAAAGAAAGCTTCAGGGAAGTCAATATTGAAAAGAACCTGGCAACATCATTGCCGCCTATCAAGGGAGAGGAGGCAGAACTTCAGAATGTTTTTCTCAATCTCCTTATCAATGCAAAAGACGCTATGGACGGCAAGGGCCTCCTGAGGGTAAGCACAAAGCGTGAAAGACATATTGATAACAAGGAATTTATCATTATTGAGATAGAAGATACCGGTAAAGGTGTCGACGAAGAGCTAAAATTAAAGATTTTTGAGCCCTATTTTTCAACCAAGCAAGGCGGCTCCAACATCGGTATGGGGCTCTATCTCGTTGACCGGGTTATTAAGGACCATGGAGGATTCATTGAAGTCGAGAGTGAAAAAGACCGGGGAACAAAATTCAGCCTTTATATCCCTATTCTCTCTGGTATCGTCTCAAAAATAAAGATAGAGGGAATAGCATTCAAAAAAGATATTCTGAAGAATAAATCAGTTCTTATTGTCGATGATGAAACTATGATCAGGGAGCTTGTGAGAGGAGCCCTTGCGGATACAGGCGCTAAAATATTTGAAGCAATCAATGGCGACGAGGCCCTCAAAATTTTCAAGAAATACCGCGATAAAATCGATGTCGTTATTCTCGATATGATCATGCCAGGGATCAAGGGTGACGAAGTCCTCAAGGAACTTCGCGCCATGAGGAAAGACGTAAAAGTTATCATTGCCAGTGGCTTTATGAGTGAAGAGCAGCGGGAAAAATTGCGTGAGCATACCATTGAAGTTTTTCTTGATAAACCCTTTAAGGACGAAGATATCAGCAGGATACTCGTAGAGGTTCTTTCGAAATAGGCAAACCATCAGAGATTATACCAATTCTAAATCGACAATATGGCGCCTACAGGAGAAATGCTTTAATCCCTTTGGTAATTGTGCTTTTTTCCTTACTTCACCTGCTATTTTAAGGTAAAATCGACACGGCTTTCTTTCAGCTTCTCCTTCTTTTCCGGCGTCAATGATTTTGGCTCCACGATAAACAGACGGCTTGCGTCTATCTGCCCGGTCCCGAGGATTCTCTCCTTCACCCTGCCGGCACGTTGAGTGG
>PNOF01000060.1 GCA_013824645.1 Syntrophus sp. (in: bacteria)
GGATTCTCGGCGTTGCCGATGTCGTTGAGGCCATAGCATCTCATCGTCCCTACAGACCGGCAAAAGGTATTGACGCAGCATTGGAGGAGATTGAGAAAAACAAAGGTATCCTCTATGATGCAGGGGTGGTGGAGGCATGCATTAAATTGTTCAGGGAGAAGGGGTTTACGTTTGAACCAACAGCGTCATAAATTGCTTTGTTTTTACCCGTAATAATTATTTTTCCAATTTACAAATTCTGTTTGTTAGGTAGGTGGAAGCATCAATCCAAAATATCCTCGCTGTGCCCAAAATATTAGAATCAAATACTATTTGGCATTAAGATGAATTGACCCCCCTTTCGGGACACCATAAAATTATTCAGAAGTGACTATAACATTTTTAGGTCCTTGCTTATCTTACCCCCTATAAAATTTTAACGCCTTGGTTTATCTCCGAACTATTGCATATCCAGACAAAACCTTTTGCAATTATCTCAAGAGATTAAGATAGTGTTGCCCCCTGTTGTGTTTGATTGTTATTCTGCTGAATAGGATACCAAATAGATAAGAAAAAGAAATAGCCTGTTGAAGAATCTGGGTTTTAGACGTATAATCAATGCAGATTATCTATTAAAAGGAGAAAAGCCATGTCCAATCCGTTGCCCGAAGGTGAAGATCTGAGAAGAGCGATCAGATGGATCTTGACGAACCTGCAGGAACAACCCGATGAACCCATACACCCCCTGATTGAAGAGGCCATTTTCAAATTTGACCTTTCCCCGAAGGACGGCGAGTTTCTCATAAACTTTTTTAAGAAAAAACAAACCACGTGATTACGAGGCGTGCTTAAACTGAAGGAATTTGGCTACTTGCCCGTGTCGTAGGTTATTTGCAGGATCCGGTCGATGCGGAATGTTCGTTGATCGCCACGAAGACGGCAGTATGCCCTGAGGCCCTCGAAGGACTTTCCTTTGTATTCCATTATTTCAACGGCAATGGGCCGTATAGTTCGCATCGATTTTGTGTCGTCGGGCTTGAGATAGAGGACTTCCAGGTCCATACCCCGTTGTATGGCATCGTCGATGATCTTCCGTTTGTCGTCACAGCTCACACGTTCATGTGCCTTTCTGTACTGGAGGGTTGTAAGAAATTGAGCTACCCGCCAATCCATGCGAATATGGCCCATGGTGATCTTTTTTGTGAGCACAATACCGGCAAAGCTTGTGCAACGGCTTAAGGCCACATAGACCTGGCCGTGGGCAAAGGCGCCACGTCCGATATCGATGACAACATTATCAAAGGTCTTTCCCTGACTCTTATGGATCGTGACGGCCCAGGCCAGCCGGATGGGATACTGGGTGAAAGAGCCGGTCTTTCTGGTGGAAATCCGCTTTGTTGACCGGTCGTATTGATACTCGAAGAGCTCCCACGTGTGTGGCGTCACCTCTGCAACGATGCCGTCCTGGAGCGCTACAAGGACTTTCATCTCTCCCTCGTCGTTCTGAACGATACCCGTAATCTTCCCTAAGCTCCCGTTGACCCACCGGCCAAATTTGTCGTTGTTTACGAGCATGACCTGGGCCCCCGGTTTGAGCTTGAGGTGCTCCTCTGCAGGCAAAGAAGACCGGTCGAATTGACCGCTGCGAGTTCCGCTATACTCCACAAAGGCCCCCGGCAGGGCCTCGAGCTTCTCCAGATTCCGGATTGTGGCAAGGTCATTGGTGCTCGTCAGAGTAATATAGAACCTATCGTCAGGTGACACAAAGTCGGGATGCCAGTTCTGGTTCAACCGCTCCATATCCGCATCATCGCATGATCGATTCCGGATGGCGTTGAGCAGCGCTATGAAGTCAGCTTCGGTCTGTCTATAGACCTTCTCAAGTTCAATGAACTCCATATCAAAAGTTTCTTCCTTGAATACCTGGGCCGAGAAAAAGTAAGGTGTTTCATACCGGTGGGTAAAAATCTCCTTTTCGGCTGAGGTCACCACCGGTGGAAGCTGATAGAGGTCACCGATGAAGACCATCTGGATACCGCCGAACCACTGCTTCCGGTAGGGGCCATTGAGGCGGAGGAATTTCTCTACACAGTCAAGAAGATCAGCCCGGACCATGGAGACCTCGTCGATGATGATAGTCTCCAACTCTTTGAAGAGAAGCCTGTCAGGACCAGTTATCTTTTTGACCTTCTCCGGCGTGATGCCGGGCTTGAAACCGAAGAAGGAATGGATGGTCTGACCCTGGATATTGAGGGCCGCTACCCCGGTGGGAGCCAGAACCGCCACCTCCTTGCCGGAGGTCTGTCTGAAGTAATCGAGGAGTGTCGACTTCCCCGTACCGGCCTTTCCTGTAATAAAGACGTGACGGGTGGAATGCTCCATAATATCGAGGGCCTTCAGAAACTCAGGATTGATGTCGATGGATTTTATTTTCTGAAGGGACTTCACAATGTTGTCAGGTAAAGGCGATTATTTTCTTTGGAGATGAAAGGATTGCTTCAATTTTTGCCCCTTCGCTTTCAAACTCTTTCTTCCCCATGATGGCCTTTGTGTAGATCTTGCCTTGCTCAACGCCGGGTTGGTCGAAGGCATTGACCTTATAGAGCGTTCCGAGAAAGACAGTGACCATTTCAAAGAGGCAGAAGAGAACGCCCAGCGTGTATGCGTTTATGTCTTCTAAGAAGAGCGTAAAATTTGCCGTATTGGCTTCTGTAAGCGAAAGGCAGGTGCCCTGGAACTCTGCGTGAAAAAGATCTTTCAGGTCTTTTCCGGCGAGATATGATACATCATCGAGATAGGGAAAGCTGTCGGGGATAGGTCGCTTATCTTGGGCAGCATAGAAGAGCATAATACACTTGTCTTTTGGACCATCGACATAAAGCTGAAGCTGGGAGTGCTGGTCTGTGACGCCTACGGATTTCGTAGGGGTCGGCCCGAAGCCGCCTTTGCCGATACTTTCGCCCTCAAGCTGTTTGAACCAGTCTGCAAAACCGGAAAGCCTTTCGCAATAGGGCATGATGACATGAATCGGTTTTCCGCTTTTGTCCATATTATAGAGTGTAGCCGAAAGGACAAAGGCCATATTTTCCATCCCGGCCTTGTTTTGAATATGGGATGACATGGCCTGAGCGCCATCCATGATTTCATCAACGGCAATACCCATCAGTATGGCAGGAAACATGCCCACCGGTGTAAGGACCGAAAAGCGTCCCCCCACACCGTCAGGCAAATTGAGGGTCTGATAACCTTCTTTTTCGGCTATTTTATTGAGTATGCCTTTTTCTTTGCCGGTAATGAGGATAATCCTTTCCTGGAAGTTGCCGCCGCTTTTTTTCAACAGTTCTTTAAATATCATGAACTGTGATATTGTTTCCGGTGTTTCTCCTGATTTGCTGATGACAACAAGAAAGGTCTTTTCTATTTCCGGTTCGATGACCTCAATGATGCTGTTGATTTTGTGGGGGTCTATATTGTCGAGGATGAAGTACCGGGGGGCTTCTCCACGGAATTCCCTGCCGTAATTATGGAAGGGATGGAGAAGGGCGTTAAAGATTGTTTCCGTGCCGAGTGATGAGCCTCCGATACCGAGGAGCACAAGATTTTTAATCCCTTGCGCTTTGATTTTTTCCGCAAGAGACTTCATCTCATGAAATTGAAATCGCGTTTCCGGAAGCTTCATGAAAGGGTAGGGCGAATGTCTAAGGTCATTATTGTATGTTTCAAGATTGGGAAACGCTTCGGCTAATGCTGCTCCATCCAGTCCTTCCCGTCCGATCTGCTCAGAAAAAATATTGGTAATATCGAGTGTTATAGTATTCATGATTTTTCTTCAAATACCCCCATTTTCCTAAACTTTTCATAGCGTCTCTGCTTTAGCTGGTCCTGAGGGACCTCCATCAGTTCTTTCAGATGTGTGTTGAGAACAGTCCTTGTGTTGATGAATGTTTGTTCCCAGTTCCGGTGAGCGCCGCCAAAAGGTTCTTTGATGATTTCATCAACGACCTTCTGCTTTAATAAATCGTAGGAGGTTGGTTTCAGAGCGTCGGCAGCCAATGCCGGTCCTTTTGGATCGTCTCTCCAGAGGATTGCCGCACAGCCCTCAGGGGAAATAACGCCGTAATTTGCATTTTCAAGCATCAATATCTTATTGCCGACACCTATGGCGAGGGCGCCACCGCTTCCACCTTCTCCGATAACAATGGAGATGACAGGAACGTCGAGGGAGAACATGAGGTAGATACTCGACGCGATCGCTTCAGCCTGTCCCCTCTCTTCTGCGCCGATGCCGGGATAAGCGCCGGGGGTATCGATGAAGGTAATAATCGGTTTATTCCACCTGCTTGCCATTTCCATGACACGCATTCCTTTCCTGTATCCATCAGGGTTTGCCATACCAAAGTTCCTGAAGGCCATCTCTCTTACATCTTTGCCTTTCTGCTGCCCCAGGACGGCAACGGGTATCCCTTCAAAACGGGCAAAACCGGCAACGATTGCCGGATCATCTTTAAATTTTCTATCCCCGTGAAGTTCCGTAAAATCAGTGAAAAGGGCATGAATGTAATCAAGAGTATGGGGTCTATTGAGATGTCTGGAAAGTTGCAGTCTCTGCCAGCTTGAAAGATCGCCGTAGATTTCTTTTTCTGTTTTGATAATCTTTTTTGAAAGGTTTTCCAATTCTTTTGCGTAGTGGGGTTCGTTGACGTTATAAAACCTTTCTATTTCGGCAACCCTCATCTCAAGTGGTTTTAATTTTTCTTCGAATCTAAGATAATGTCTCATCAATGACCTCTACATCAATACCGTTCGTAAAATGCTTAAAAAGTATATCCTTTTTTTTATAGTCAATCTTCACATTCGGCAGTTGTAATGATTTTTTTTCTCCATTGAGCTGAAACTCTAAAAGCACACCGGAGTTTCCTTTCATACTGTTAAAAATGTCTCTCAATTTTCTGAGATCATCTTTTCTGAATACCTCGCATCGTATCTTGATTTTGATGGTTCTTAGCAGTTCATCCGTTAAGCCTTCAAGGAGGGAAACATTCTTTGCCTTTATTTTTGGACTTCCGTCTTCTGTCTTTTCAAGTGTTCCCGTGATCATAATAGGTTTGCCGCTCTTGATGGTTAAAAAGTCTTTTGCAAAAAGATCAGGGAAGACAATGACCTCCACAATACCTTTTGTGTCTTCCAGAGTCAGATATGCCATCCTGTCGCCGCGCTTTGTCGTGATTTCCTTGATGGCGTTGACGATACCCACAATATTTACGTCTTCCGCAGTATCGGTCTCTTTCAGGTTCTGACTGTCATAAGGGGTGAGCTGCCTGATCAGCGCTTCATAGGGTTTCAGTGGATGCTTGCTGAAATAGAAACCCAAAGACTCTTTTTCGCCGCTTAAGAGTTCCTCATGGGGGAGTTCTTCCATGTCGGGTATCTCAAATGACACAGCCGATTCGAGGGAAGCGCCGAACATGTCCATTTGAAGGCCGTTCGTTTTTGAATCTTTCTTTGTCAGTTTATCAGACTTTTCTTTAGTGAGATAAAGGATCTGAGACCTCTTAAGGCCCATATCATCAAAACAGCCGCCCTTGGCGAGGCTCTCTATCACCTTTTTATTCACTTTTCTGGAGTCCAGAATATTACAAAAGTGAACAAAGGAACTGAATTCCCCGACTTCCTCGCGTACCTGGAGTATATTATCAATGGAAGCATCTCCCACGTTCTTTACCCCAGAGAGGCCGAAACGTATCTTGTTGCCGATAATGGCAAAGGCCTTGTGACTTTTATTGATGTCGGGCGGCAGTATTTCAATGCCCGCATCACGACATTCGGTGATGTATTTAATCAGTTTATCGGTATCATTTACTTCGTTGGTCAGCATAGCCGCAAAGTAATGGATAGGATAGTTTGCCTTGAGGTACGCTGTCTGATATGCGATGAGACCATAGGCGGTACTGTGAGATTTATTGAAACCGTACTCTCCGAAACGAACAATGACATCATAAATTTTCTCAGCGATAGCCTGAGATACGCCGTTCGACCTCGCCCCTTCGATAAACTGCGCCCGGTATTTTGAAAGCTCCTCGGGTATCTTTTTGCTCATGGCCTTTCTCAGGATGTCGGCATCTTTCAATGAAAAATTTGCCAGCACCGAGGCGATCTTCATGATCTGTTCCTGGTAGATGATGACGCCGTAAGTATCCTTGAGGATGCCTTCCAGAAGAGGCGTTTCATAAGTAACCTTATTAGGGTTATTCTTTCGCTTGATGAACTCTTCTACCATGCCGCTGTTCAGAGGACCCGGACGGTAGAGGGCGATAAGGGGCATAATGTCGTCGAACTTGGAAGGCTTAAGCTTTGTCAGAAGGTCTTTCATACCGCGGCTTTCAAGCTGGAATACGCCCGATGTATCCCCGGAAGAGAGAAGTTCGAAGGTTTTTTTATCATCGAGGGGAATTTGGCTGATGACGATCTCGATGCCATCGTTCTTCAGGAGTTTTATGACGGTGTCGATGAGGGTAAGTGTTTCAAGTCCGAGAAAGTCGATCTTAATGAGGCCTATTTTCTCAATGACCTTCATGTGGTATTGTGTCACCGTTTCATCATGTTGTCCTCTGTAGAGGGGCACATACTCGGAAAGGTGTTTGTTTGCGATGACGATCCCTGCAGCGTGGGTGGAGGCATGACGGGCAAGACCTTCGAGGACGATGGCGTTGTCAAGGAGTTCCTTTACCCTTTCGTCAGTCTGATAGAGCTCGCCAATCTGCGGCTCGTCGCTGATTGCCTTTTCTATACCACGGTCCACTGATACAATGAGTTTTGCGATCTTGTCCACTTCCGCGTAAGGCATTCCCAGTGCGCGGCCAACATCCCGCACAGCAGCTTTGGATTTCATGGTCCCGAAGGTAATGATCTGTGCCACGTTGTCTTTGCCGTATTTTTCCGTCACATAACGGATGACATCATCTCTTCCTTTTTTGCAGAAGTCGACATCAATATCAGGCATACTGATTCGTTCGGGGTTGAGGAAACGTTCAAAGGTGAGATCGTATTTGATAGGGTCGATATCGGTGATCTCCAGACAGTAGGCGATGAGACTTCCTGCAGCGGAGCCTCTGCCCGGACCGACGGGAATACTGTGAGTTTTTGCGTAGTGAATAAAATCGGCAACGATGAGAAAATAACCTGAGAAGCCTGTTTTTTTGATAACACCGATTTCGTAATCAAGCCGTTTTCTGTATGTGTTGAGGAGTGTCTCACCGAATTCTCCGTATAATGCGCGGATTGCCGGGAGTCTGTGCTCGAAACCCTCGCGGGCGAGCTGCTCGAAATAATCGTTGAGGTCCATGCCGTCAGGAGCTTTGAATTCCGGAAAATGATAGGTGTCGGTATCAATGGAGAGATCGCACCGTTCAGCAACCAGGACTGTATTGGAGAGGGCCTCGGGATACTGCGAGAATGCGCGATCGAACTCGTCGGGCGATTTGAAATAGAAATGGTCGCTGGAGAACCTCAACCGGTCCTTATCGAGCATAGTCTTTCCTGTCTGAATGCAGAGCAGCAGTTCGTGGGCTTTTGCCTCTTCGCGCAACAGGTAGTGACAGTCGTTGGTGGCGACGATGGGTACGTTGTAATGACGGGACAGGTCGACGAGACCTTCATTGATGATTTTCTGGTCGGGGATGCCGTTGTCCTGGAGTTCGAAATAAAGCCTGTCGCCGAAGATGGACAGATATTCGTCCACAAGGCCACTGACGCGTGTTTTGTCATATTTGAGGATTGCGTTGGGTATCTCTCCTTTAAGACAGGCCGTAAGGCAGATGAGCCCTTCATTATATTGCCTTAATATCTCTTTATCGATACGAGGCACATAATAGAAGCCTTCGGTATGGGCAAGGCTTATGAGTTTCAGGAGATTGCTGTAACCCTGGTTATTCATGGCCAGGAGCACTACGTGGTAAGCGTTATCTTCACCTTTAATCTTTTTCTGGTCGAAGCGGGATTTTGGCGCCAGATAGGCTTCGCAGCCGATGATGGGCTTCATACCGGCCTTATGTGCATCGAAGTAGAAGTCGACAGCGCCGAACATGTTGCCGTGGTCGGTAATGGCGCACGCCTTCATGCCGAATGTCTTGGCGAGGTTGAAGAGACGGTCGGCCCGGATAGCGCCGTCAAGAAGGCTATATTGTGTATGGACGTGGAGATGAACAAAATCTTTCATAGCGCCGTCATTCCCATTCGATTGTGCTTGGCGGTTTTGAAGAGATGTCGTAGACAACCCTGTTGACGCCGGGGACTTCGTTGATGATCCTCCGTGCCACTATATCGAGTGTATCGTAGGGGATGCGTGCCCAGTCAGCAGTCATGGCGTCTTCACTCTCGACAATACGGAGCGCGATGACATTTGCGTATGTCCGTTCATCGCCCATGACGCCTACTGTCTTGACAGGTATAAGGATGGCAAAAGACTGCCAGATATGTTTAAACTTCGGGTTTCTCTCCACTTCGTCCCGGACGATACTGTCGGCTTCCTGTAAAATCTGAAGCCGTTCTTTCGTGATATCTCCGATGATCCGTATCGCAAGGCCGGGCCCCGGAAAAGGCTGTCTGTGAACAATGTTGTCCGGCAGACCGAGTTCTTTCCCGACAATTCTTACTTCATCTTTAAAGAGCTCACGCAAGGGCTCAATGAGTTTGAGCTTCATTCGTTTCGGAAGGCCGCCAACGTTATGATGGCTCTTGATTACTGCCGAGGGGCCTTTATGGGAGACACTTTCAATGACGTCGGGATAGAGTGTACCCTGGGCAAGAAAATGGACGTTGCCGATGGTACGCGCTTCTTCTTCAAAGATTTTAATGAAGAGCCTGCCGATGATCTTCCTTTTCTTTTCAGGGTCTCTTACGCCCCTGAAGGCTTTCAGAAATTTCTCTTCGGCATCGACATATTTGAGATTCATATGGAGTCTGTCTTTGAAGATCTCCATGACTTCCTGTCCTTCGTCTTTGCGTAAAACGCCGTTATTGACAAAGACGCAGCGGAGCTTATCGCCGATTGCCTTGTGGATGAGGGCTGCCACGACTGATGAGTCAACGCCTCCGCTGAGGGCGCATACGACGATCTCGTCGCCTACTTCATCGCGTATCTTCTTTGTCGCCATCTCGATGAAAGATTTCGGCGAAAAGAGCCCCTTTACTCCGCATATTTTATAGAGGAAATTTTTGAGGATCGTTTTTCCTTTTGGTGTATGATGGACCTCAGGGTGAAACTGCACCCCGTATATGGTGCCCTTTTCATTCCGTATTGCCGCATAGGGCGAATTATCGGAATGTGCCAGGGTCACAAAACCCTTCGGTATCTTGAGTACTTTATCCTGATGACTCATCCAGACGATGTCGCCATCTTTAATGCCCTCTAAGAACTTATCTTTCTTGTCGATAGATATATGGGCTTTACCGTATTCTCTCTTCGCCGACTTTTCAACCTTGCCGCCGAAAAAGAGCGTTGTAAGCTGCAGTCCGTAACAGATGCCCAGAATAGGGATGCCGAGATTGTATATCCCTTTATCACAGACCGGCGCGTCATCTTCGTTAACGCTTTTGGGACCGCCGGAGAGGATGATCCCCTTCGGTTTCATGGCAATGATTTTTTCCCTTTCCATGTTGAAGGGGTATATTTCGCAATAAACGCCCAGTTCTCTTGTTTTTCTCGCAATGAGCTGTGTATATTGCGAGCCGAAGTCAAGGATGAGAATCAGTTCCTTGTGGTAATCCATAGCCCTCACTCAATCCTGTAATTTGGCGCTTCTTTGGTGATAATAACGTCGTGGACGTGGCTCTCCTTGAGGGCCGCAGAGGTGATGCGCATGAACTTCCTGTTTTTCTGAAGTTCAGCGATCGTTGTGCTGCCCGTATATCCCATACCTGCCTTTATACCGCCCACAAGCTGGTTGATACAGACTGACAGAGAGCCCCGGTAAGGTACCCGTCCTTCGATGCCTTCCGGCACAATCTTCGATTCTATTTCATCTTCCGGAATGCTGTATCTGTCACGTGTTTTTCCTTCCTTCATAGCTTCAAGGGAGCCCATCCCGCGATAGACCTTATACGTTCTTCCCTGATAGAGGACCATTTCGCCCGGTGTTTCATCTGTTCCGGCGAAAAGGTTACCGATCATGACGGTGTCGGCCCCCGCGGCGATTGCCTTCGTGATATCACCGGAGAATTTAATGCCGCCGTCGGCAATGATGGGGATCTTGCGGCTTTTTGCCATCTTTGCCGCTTCCATTATTGCCGTTATCTGGGGTACTCCGATGCCGGCGACAATCCTTGTCGTGCAGATTGAACCCGGTCCGACGCCGATTTTTACCGCATCGCAGCCCGCCTTTACGAGGGCCTCGCAGCCTTCTTTTGTTGCCACATTACCGGCAATAAGCTCGATATTTTTGAAGTTTTTCTTTACTTCACGTATGGAATCGATAACGTTTTTAGAATGTCCGTGGGCAGTATCGATGATAATGACATCGCAGCCGGCTTTCAGGAGCGCGTCAACCCGCTGGTCCCTGTCAGCGCTGACACCTATGGCTGCTCCCACACGGAGTCTGCCGAGATGGTCTTTGGAGGAATAGGGGTATTTCCGCATTTTCTCAATGTCTTTTATGGTAATGAGCCCTTTGAGATTGTAATCTTTATCGACAACGAGGAGTTTCTCAATCTTATGTTTGTGGAGGATTTTCTTGGACTCTTCGAGACTGATTCCCTCTTTTACGGTGACGAGATTCTCCTTGGTCATGACATTTTTGACCTTTTGTTCAAAGTTTGTCTCAAACCGCAGGTCTCTGTTTGTTATGATGCCGACGAGTTTTTTTCCTTCTGTAACAGGAATCCCCGATATGTGATATTTTGCCATGAGGTCCAGGGTGTCTTTAATCTTCTGTTCCGGTGAAATGGTAATAGGGTCTACGATCATCCCGCTTTCAGATTTTTTTACTTTTTCCACTTCCTGGGCCTGTTCGGTGATGCCCATATTTCTGTGGATAATGCCGATGCCGCCCTCCTGGGCGAGGCAGATGGCTGTTTTTGATTCTGTAACAGTGTCCATAGCGGCACTGAGTATGGGGATATGCAGTTTTATGGAAGGGGTGAGGAATGTTGAAACATCAATATCCGCAGGCATGACCTGACTGAAAGAAGGGACCAGCAGTACATCATCGAATGTGAGTCCTTCACGGAAATCCTGTGAGCCTTTCTCCGCCATCTTTCACCTCATCTTCGTAAATTTATACAACTCGCTTATGTGTTACTAAAATTATCTCATATAATGTCATGTTACGTCATTACGGTCATGAAAACAGAATTCAAACGAAAAAAACTAAACAAATAGTATGTTTTGTACGCCCCCTGTTTCATATATCACTGTATACACAAATACTCTCAGCAGACAGGCACTTATGTATAAAAGGCTTGCCATTTTATATGGGATTAGTATAATGCATAAGGCTGAAATAATCAAAACGTTTTTAACCGTAAGCCATATCCCCCGGCATTAACCGCCCTTGAGGGTGCTGGAGGATTTGATAGAGGATATATAAGGAAGTGCTTTATGGATTTAAACTGAGTTGTAGGGTCCCTCTCCCTCGCGGGGAGACAGTAGGGGATCAGTCGTGACTGGGGCAAATGATCAGTCATATCCCCTCTCCCTCGAGGGGAGAGGGCAGGGTGAGGGTGACTAAATCAATGGTAAAAGGGTTAACGCACCTTGCAAAAGATCTCAGAAAAAGATCCACTGATGTGGAGCAGCTATTGTGGAGCCGTCTACGGGCAGGCCGTACCATTCTCCGTCATTCCGGCGCAAGCCGGAATCCAGTACGGTCCGAGCCGGAATCCAGAAGGTGAGAGGATGAATAAACAACCTGTGGTATACATTCTGGCAAGCAAGAAGAATGGAACGCTCTATGTCGGCGTCACTTCGAACCTGGTCAAGCGGGTCTGGGAGCATAAGAACAATGCGGTAGATGGATTCACCAGACGCTATGGACTTCACTTATTGGTCTGGTACGAGATGCACGAAACTATGGAATCTGCTATTAAGCGGGAGAAGACAATAAAGGGCTGGCGGAGAACATGGAAGTTGGAACTGATTGAAGCGGGTAATCCTGATTGGAAGGACCTTTATGGCAGCATTTTGTGACTGGATTCCGGCTTTCGCCGGAATGACGGAGAACGGTACGGCCTGCCTTGGAGTGTCTGCATCCAGGCCCGGAATGACGGAGAACGGTACGGTTAATGATTATTTTATATGTTATAACTCCGGCAATTATAGATGTTAATGTTGTCATTCCGGCGCAAGCCGGAATCCAGGGCAGTGGAGTGCACGGTTATTCATATGTTTAATTGTCGGTGTAATAAATTGTGATGGTCTCGTAAAAAGGCGATGTATTCTTTTTTTGTCATTCAGTGCTTGACTGAGTCTGCCCCGTACTTGATACGGGGGAATCCAGAAAGCTTAAACTGAACTCCGGTTTTCGCCGGAGTGACGGTGTTTATAAATTTTGTAAGAGAATTGTCGGTGTAATGTTATTGATATGGGGTAACCGGGCATGTCAGTCCTTCTCGATGTTGTAAATCTCAATACCTCTTTTTTTACCGGGACGTCCCAGGTGCGTGCTGTTGACGGGGTCAGTTTTTCCGTGCGAAAAGGCGAAATCTTTGGTCTTGTCGGCGAGAGCGGATCAGGAAAGACCGTAACAAGCCTTTCCATCCTGAGGCTTGTACATCCTCCGGGCAAGGTGGTAAAAGGTGAGATTTTTTTTGAGGGAAGAGACCTGCTCCAGTGTACTGATAAAGAAATGGAAACGGTGCGGGGCAGTCGCATCGGCATGATTTTTCAAGAGCCCATGACGGCCCTCAATCCTGTTTTCAGGATCGGGGAACAGATTGGAGAGACCATAGCAATCCACAATAGGGACCTTTCAAGGCAGGAAGTACAGGAAAAGACCCTCATGCTCCTGAAGCAGGTAGGCTTTGAAGAACCGGAGAAAAAATGCCTCCAGTATCCTCACCAGTTAAGCGGAGGTCAGAGACAGAGGGTGCTTATCGCCATCGCCATATCCTGCAATCCCTCTCTTCTCATCGCCGATGAACCCACAACGGCCCTTGATGTTGCCACAGAATCACAGATTATCAATCTCCTTGAGGGCCTTGTCGCGAGCTATGATATGTCAATGATATTCATTACCCACAATTTGAATATTATGAAAAAACTGGGCCACAGGATTGGCATCATGTATGCAGGCAGGGTACTGGAAGAGAACTCTGTGAAACACTTTTTTGAGAAGCCGCTCCATCCATACAGCAGGGGTCTTTTAGCCTCTGTTTATGACCTTGCGGGTAGTGGTGAGAGACTGACGGCTATTCCGGGATCGGTCCCGAAACTGTCGGAATTACCGGATGGATGCAAATTCCATCCCCGGTGCCCCCATGTAATGCCAATATGCAAAACTATGGAGCCGGTTATGAAAGAAATAGGAAAGGACCAATGGGTACGCTGTTATCTGTATCAGAGCTGAAAAAGACTTATGAAGTACGGAAGACTGTCTTTTCAATAAAAAAAGATATCATCCGTGCTGTCGATGGGGTCTCCTTTGCGCTTGAGAAAGGGAAAACGCTTGGCATTGTGGGCGAGAGCGGTTCGGGAAAGAGCACTCTTGTACGCTGTATCCTTCTCCTCGAACGGCCCGACAGCGGAAAGATCATGTTTAACAATACGAATCTCCTCGAGGCAAGCCATGCTGTTGTAAAAGACTTACGAAGAGATATGCAGATTATTTTTCAGGACCCCTATTCATCGCTCAATCCCCGGAAAAGGGTCTTTGATACATTGGCAGAGCCATTACTCTTTCACGAAATAGTTGAAAAAAAGGACCTTGCCGGCAAGGTAATGGAAATACTCCATAATGTCGGCCTTGATGAAGATTTTCTCAAAAAATATCCCCATGAGATGAGCGGCGGTCAAAGACAGAGGGTGGCCATCGGAAGGGCCCTCGCAACGGGCCCTCAGCTCATTGTTGCCGATGAACCCATATCGTCTCTGGATGTATCCATACAGGCCCAGATCATAAACCTCTTTCTGGATATCAGGGAAGGTCTCGGTATTTCCATGCTCTTTGTCTCCCACGACCTTAATATTGTAAGGTTTGTCTCCGACGACATTATTGTCATGTATCAGGGGAAAGTCGTTGAAATGGGCGCACGTGACGAGGTCTTCTTTAGCCCCCTCCACCCCTATACGAAAATGCTCATCAACGCCGCAAAAGGCCAGTATAATCAGTCTGAAGGCAATGGTATGCTGGATACATTCAATGGTTGTCCCTACTATCCCAAATGCGACAAACGCGAACCTGCCTGTGAGCACTCTGTGCCAGTCCTTACCGGCCCCGAAAACCACAAAGCCGCCTGCTTTAT
>PNOF01000061.1 GCA_013824645.1 Syntrophus sp. (in: bacteria)
TTACGTTGCCGAAGACTTAGAACAGAGAGGGATTATAAAAAATGAGCAAGGTTAAGAAGAAAGTCAAAACAATCAAGATCGATCTCGATAAATGCAACGGTTGCCGGGCCTGTGAGGTGATCTGCTCTGCCTTCCATGCTGCGCCAAAATATAGCAGCAATAATCCGGCGAGGTCTCGTATTCGGATGATTCGTGATCCCCTGAGAGATGTGTATGTTCCTGTATACGCCGGTGAGTATGCTCCAGCCGAATGTATGGGCAGAGACAAATATATCATCGATGGAAAGGAATACGACGAGTGCGGCTTCTGCAGGGCTTCATGCCCATCCAGAGACGTTTTTAAGGAACCCGATTCCGGTCTCCCCCTGAAGTGTGATATGTGTGAAGACCTACCGCCAGACGAAAAGCCCTTGTGTGTTCAGTGGTGCCTTAATGATGCCCTGATCTACGAAGAAAGGGAAGAGGAAGTCGAAGAAGAAGTGAAGGTGGAGGACGCACAGATAGGATTGGAATCGTTGGTAAACAAATATGGATTCGAGAAGATAGCGGATACCGTTGCCAGAATGTCAAAGAAGGCCTAAAACGATAAGGCGAAAAAAGAGGATTAAGAAAGAGAATGGATAATGTAGCCGACTACAAAGAATTAGTAGAAGAAATAAAAACGAACGGTGGAACCGCCGTCAAATTCTGCTATCAATGCGGAAAATGCGATACTGTCTGTCCCTGGAACAGGGTGAGGACCTTTAGTATGCGCAAGCTCATCCGAGAAGCTACGTTCGGTATGACCGAGATTGAAAGCGAAGAAATGTGGCGCTGTACTACCTGCGGAAAATGCCCTCAGCGATGCCCCAGGGACGTGAAGCAGATAGACGACATGATAGCACTCCGAAGAATGGCCACGGAATATGGAGTTTTTCCTCCCCATGTCAAGCCTATCCGTGCCGTAAGTTCAGGCCTTGCCGCTCAAGGCAACCCCTTCAATGAACCTCGCGCAACCAGGGCAGATTGGGCTGAGGGTCTCTCGGTAAAACCCTTTGTCGAGGGGATGGATATTTTATATTTTCCCGGTTGCTACCTTTGCTATGACCCGAGACTGAAGAAAGTGGCTAAAGCAACAGCAAATATCCTCAATAAAGCAGGCGTTGATTTCGGGATATTGGGCACAAAGGAAAATTGCTGCGGAGAAAGCGTCCGTAAGACGGGCAACGAGGCACTATTCAAGAAACTGGCCAAAGAGAATATAAAAACCTTTATCGAAAACGGGGTTAAGAAAATTCTTGTTTCTTCTCCACATTGCTACCACACATTCAAGAACGAATATCCTGAATTCAAGGCGAACTTTGAGATAGTTCATATCTCTCAATATTTATTCGAACTCATTCATGAGGGAAAGCTTAAGATCACCAAGGACTATGGGAAAAAAGTTGCCTATCATGACCCATGTTATCTGGGAAGACATAATGGCATTTACGAAGAACCTAGAGAGGTCTTAAAGCAGATACCGGGTTTGGAATATCTTGAAATGCTTGAGTCACGCAAAGACAGCATGTGTTGTGGAATGGGAGGCGGCAGGGTGTGGATGGAAACACTCAAAGATGATCGATTCTCCAACCTTAAATTAGAGCAAGCTATTAGTCTTGGAGCCGAGGTGCTGGCTACTTCCTGCCCCTATTGCATTACCGCTCTTGAGGATAGCAGGTTAGTCATGAATCATGCTGACGACATAGAGGTTATGGACATTACGGAAATACTACAGGAAGTTATTTAAGGCAAGGCCTATGCGGTCGAACACGGACAGAACGGGTAGATAAACCTGATGAGGTGATAGAAAGTGGAAAAAGAACAAATCGAAGAGCTTTGTAAGAGTTTCTCAGATAGTAATTTTGGAGATGTTATGGTTGTCGGTGGAGGGATCAGCGGTATACAGGCCGCGCTTGATCTTGGCACTGCGGGATTTAAGGTTTTCATGGTTGAGAAATCACCGTCTATTGGCGGACATATGGCTCAGCTTGACAAGACCTTTCCCACCAATGACTGCTCAATGTGAATACTCTCACCAAAACTGGCCGAGGTCGGCCGGCATCCTAACATTGAAGTCCTGACCTATACTGACGTTGAAAACGTAGAGGGGGAAGAAGGAAACTTCACCGTAACACTGAATAAAAAGCCCAGATATATCATAGAGGACAAGTGCACGGGTTGTACTACCTGCGTAGAATACTGCCCCGTTAAATACCCGGACGAATACAATCAGGATATATCGAAGGCGAAAGCAGTACATGTATATTTCGCGCAGGCATATCCACTGATCACGTATATAGATGAAAGCTGCCTTTATCTGAAAGAGAAAAAGTGTAAGATTTGCGTAGGAGTATGTAAGAATGACGCCATAGATCTTAATCAAAAGGCTGAAAAGGTAGAAATAAAAGTGGGGGCCATTATACTCTCTTCCGGCCTTGAGCCATTTGATCCCAAGGTGACCGATGAATTTGGTTATGGAAGGTTTCAGAATGTTGTCACCAGTATGGACTATGAACGACTTTTAAGCGCGACCGGGGCATACGAAGGTGAAGTGTTGCGCGCTTCCGACTTGAAGCATCCCCATAAAATAGCCTGGATTCAGTGCGTAGGTTCCCGGCAGGTCATAGAAGGCGGCAACAGCTACTGTTCAGCCGTATGCTGCACTTATACCCAGAAACAGGTAATTTTGACAAAAGAACATGATGCAGGGGCAGAGTGTACCATATTTCATAACGATATTCGTTCCTATGGCAAGGATTTCGAGAAATTCTACGAAAGAACAGAGAAACTTCCCGGTGTTCGATTTTTCAGAAGCTACGTATCAATAGGAAAAGAGGACCCGGTAACGAAGAATATATCAATAAGGTATTCTACACCCGACGACGGAGTAAAAGAGGAAGAATTCGACATGGTGGTGTTATCCGTTGGATTAAATCCTCCTAAAGATGCGAAGGGCATAGCAAATAAGTTTGGCATTGAACTCAATGATCATGGTTTCTGTAAGGGAACTCCTACCAATTCTATGGAAACTACAAGGCCCGGGGTTTTTGTAAGCGGCGCCTTTCAGGGTCCCACAGATATCCCCGAATCGGTTTTTACCGCAAGTGCTGCCGGCTCACAAGTTGGGGAACTCTTGGACTACCGGCGAGGAGATCTGTCCAAAGAAAGGATATATCCTCCGGAAAGAGATGTCTCCCAGGAAGAACCCAGGATTGGAGTCTTTGTCTGTCATTGCGGAGCTAATATCAGCAGAATAGTAAGTATTCCAGAAACGGTTGAATACTGCAAAACCTTGCCCAATGTTGTCTATGCACAGGAACAGATCTTTTCCTGTGCAACAAATTCAGCAAAAGAAATAGCTGACGTGACAAGAGAAAAAGGTCTCAATCGCGTCATTGTTGCTGCCTGCTCCCCCAGGACCCTTGAACCATTGTTCCGGGACAGCGTTCGGGAGGCGGGCATTAATCAATATTACTGCGATATGGCGAATATCAGAGAGCATTGTTCCTGGGTCCACGCAAAAGAAAAGGAAGACGCCACTCAAAAGGCAAAGGATATTATCCGTATGTCGGCAGCTCGTACCTTCCATTTGGAGGCATTACAAGAATTTGACCTGCCCGTCGACAAAAGGGCATTAGTGGTTGGCGGTGGTATAGCCGGCATGACCTGTGCGCTCTCCATAGCAAAACAGGGACATGAGGTTTATCTGATAGAAAAAGATACAGCCCTTGGTGGAATTGCACGAAGAATCAGTTCCACACTGGAAGGACTCGATGTTCAGGCTTTCCTCAATGATACAATAAGCAAAGTTTATCAGCACCCCTTAATACATGTATATACCGGCGCTACTATCACCGAGGGTACAGGTTATGTGGGGAATTTCTTAACAAAGGTAAAATCAGACAGAGGAAATGCAGAAATAGTGCACGGTGCAGCAGTCATAGCTATAGGCGCTGATGTATATAAACCCACCGAATACCTCTATGGACAGGATGACAGAATAATGACCGGTCTTGAGTTGGAGGAGCAAATCGCCAGAAAAGAAGAAAAGGTGATGAATGCTCAAAATCTGGTCATGATCCAATGCGTAGGTTGTAGAAATGAAGACAGAAATTACTGTAGCAGGATATGTTGCAGCCAGTCTGTAAAGAACGCACTGACATTGAAAGAATTAAATCCGGCGATGGATATTTATATCCTCTTCCGAGACATGAGAACCTATGGCTTCAAGGAAGATTTCTATCGTGAAGCAGCAAATAAAGATGTACGGTTCATTCGTTATGAGCCTTCTGATAAGCCGGAAGTAAAAGTTGTTCAGAAGAAGGGTCAGCCTGTTTTAAAGGTTATTGCTACCGATCCTATTTTAGGTAAGAAAATTGAAATCGATACCGATATCGTTGCTTTGGCTGCCGCTGTCATTCCCGCCGCATCGAGCAAGGAAGTTTCTCTCCAGTTTAAGGTCTCTTTGGGGCCCGACGATTGGTTCAAGGAAGCCCATGTTAAATTACGGCCCGTTGAGTTTGCTACTGATGGCGTTTTCCTCTGTGGAACAGCTCACTATCCTAAGCATATTACGGAAACGATTAATCAGGCCTATGGAGCTGCAGGTCGCGTTTTAACACTTCTCTCACGTGATATAGTCACCGCTTCCGGATCTGTCTGCACCGTCGATGAGAATAAGTGTGTGTCATGCGGTGCATGTATCACGGTTTGTAACTATGGCGCCATTGAGTTTTATGAAACACCGGAAGGCAGAAAAGCCAAGGTCAATCCTGTGCTCTGTAAGGGGGACGGCGTCTGCAACACGGTCTGTGCAACATCGGCTATACAGTTGAAACACTTTAACGACGAAGAAATATATAGCCAGATTGATGCGGCTATTGGAGATCTGTAGAAGTATAGGAATGCATAAAAAAGTAGGATTGTTATCAAGGAGGTGAGGACACATGAGTTCAGGAATTAAATTTAAACCAAAAGTTTTGGGCTTTGTATGCCATTGGTGAGGTTACGGTGCAGCTGACTTGGCTGGAGTTTCCAGACTACAATATACCACAGATGTAAGGCTTATACGTGTTATGTGCACCGGCAGGGTAGACCTGTCATATATAATTCGTGGTTTCTCAAAAGGAGCAGACGGGGTGTTCGTCGTTGGTTGCCATCTTAATGAATGTAATTATATTACTCATGGCAATTTCCATGCATTAAGCACCGCGCTTCTCTGCAAGAAAATATTTGAGTACATAGGATTGAACCCTGAAAGGCTCATGATCAAGTTTATGTCCGGCGGTGAAGGGATCCTTTTCACTGAAGTTATGAATGAATTTGATAAGAAGGTGAAGGAATTGGGGCCACTTGGCAAAGTAGAGGGTATGGACGCAAATACGATAAAGTCCAAACTTGAAGCTGTTACAAAACTCATCCCCTACATCAGACTGGTAGAAAGGGAGAGGCTGAGATTACCCTATAAGACGAAAGAAGAGTATGAAACCTTTTTCAACAGTGACGAGTTCAATAAGTTATTTAATGAATTAATAGTAGAAAAACTGATAATAAGCCAGATTACCGCACTCCTGAAGGAAGAACCCCTTTCGACCAGTAACATCGCTAACGCACTGGGACTTACCCCATCTGAGGTATCAAGACACATAAATACTTCATCAAGGCACGGATTAGTCAGGTACGATGTAGAGCAGAAGCGGTATGCTCTCGCGTAAGGTAAAAGGGCCCACTGTGGATCAGGGGAAAAAAGAAGGTTAGGGAAAGGACTATGAATAACGAGAGAATCGATCAGATCATTGATAACCATCATGGCGAAGCCAGTTCACTCATTCAGGTATTGCTGGATATTCAGAGTGAAAATCATTGGCTTCCCAAGGAAGCAATAGAGAGGGTAGCAGAAAAATTGCAAGTCCCCTTAACCAGGGTACAGCATATCGCGACCTTTTATAAAGCCTTCAGTTTAGTGCCGAAAGGACGTCATGAAATTCACGTTTGTGTAGGTACTGCCTGCCATGTCCGTGGCGCGACCCGTGTCCTTGACACGTTTCAGGATGCCATTGGCATTAAACCAGGCGAGACGGACTTGGATTTGAAGTTCAGCCTGCAGACCGTTAACTGCCTCGGTTGCTGCGCTTTGGGACCGGTCATAGAAATCGACGGGAAGACCCACGGTAAGATGGCGCCGTCCAAGACAGCAGAGGTATTAAAAAACTATGAATAGGATAAAATTATGTCGCGAATAAATTCACCCGCCGAGTTAGAAGAATTCAGAAAAGGAATCTTGTCAAAAAGAGATCCCAATAAACCCTGTATTACCCTCTGTTCCGGATCTGCTTGTAATGCTTCCGGTAGCCTGGAAGTCGCAGCCGCCATTCAAGAGGAGATTCAAAAACAGGGATTAGGCGATGCCGTTGACCTCAGACAGACCGGTTGTCATGGGTATTGTGAGAGAGGCCCCATCGTTGTTATTCACCCTGAGGAAATATGTTATTTCAATATAGAGCCTAAGGATGTTCCTGAAATTATCTCTGAGACCATAAAAGGGAAAAAGGTTGTAGAACGTTTAGTCTATACCGACCCTACCACGAATGAAAAGATCATCCATGAATCTGACATTCCCTTCTACAAGCACCAGACACGGATCGTCTTCGGTTCAAACAGTAAGATCGATCCCAAGAGCATTGAAGATTATCTGGCAATCGGCGGTTATGCCGCACTGGCCAAGTCCCTTACGGCGATGAGCGCTGATCAGGTATTGGGTGAAGTCAAAAAAGCCAACCTGAGAGGGCGCGGCGGCGGCGGTTTCCCTGCGGGCACAAAATGGGAAGGGTCCCGCAATGCCCCGGAACCGATTAAATATGTCATCGTCAATGCCGATGAAGGAGACCCAGGGGCTTATATGGACAGGAGTCTTCTCGAAGGGAATCCCCATGCAATCCTTGAAGGATTGACTATAGGTGCCTACGCAATCGGTGCACATGAGGGTTACATTTACGTTCGTCAGGAATACCCCCTGGCCGTAGCGAATGTGCATAAGGCCATCAGGGATGCCGAAGAGCATGGTCTTCTCGGAAAAAATATCCTTGGATCAGGCTTTGATTTCAAAGTTATCGTACACCAGGGAGCAGGCGCTTTCGTCTGCGGCGAATCAACTGCCCTCATGACAGCATTGGAAGGTAGAGCTGGAGAGCCGAGACCCAAGTATGTCCGCTCTAATGTCGTAGGTCTCTGGGGTCGACCCAGTGTTTTAAATAATGTTGAGACATGGGCCAATGTGCCCCTTATCATCAATAAAGGCGCTGATTGGTTTACACAGATTGGTACAGAGAGCAGCAAGGGCACAAAGATCTTCTCCCTCGTTGGCAAGATCACCAATACCGGTCTTGTGGAAGTACCTATGGGTACCCCCTTAAGAGACATTATCTTCAAGATAGGCGGTGGAATCCCCGGCGGTAAGAAGTTTAAAGCAGTGCAGACCGGTGGACCCTCTGGAGGATGTATCCCCGAAGACCAGTTGGACCTGCCTGTTGGTTTTGATGAACTTACCGCAGCCGGCTCCATGATGGGCTCCGGCGGCATGATCGTTATGGATGAAGATACCTGTATGGTCGATGTGGCCCGGTACTTCATGGACTTCTTGACCGATGAATCCTGCGGTAAATGTGTCCCCTGCCGTGAAGGCATGAGACAGATGCTGAAGCTTCTTACGAATATCACCCAAGGAAAAGGGAAAGAGGGCGACATCGAGCTTCTGGAGCAATTATCAGAGACAGCTATAGAAGCTGCTCTTTGTGCTTTGGGAAAAAGTTCCCCGAACCCCTTCTTGAGCACCTTAAAATACTTTAGAGATGAATATGAGGCACATGTCAAGGATAAGAGATGCCCTGCACTTTCTTGCAAGGAGCTCATCGCCTTCCATATTGACCCGGCTAAGTGCCAGGCCTGTATGATCTGCCTGAAGAAGTGCCCTACTTCAGCGATTACCGGCGGCAAAAACTTGATCAGTATCATTGACCAGGAGAAATGTACAAAGTGCGGAACCTGCTTTGAAGTCTGCCCACCCAAATTCGGTGCCGTAAGGAAGATTTCCGGCGAGCCTGTGCCGCCTCCTATTCCTGAAGAAGCCAGAACGATAGTCAGGGAGAGTAAACAAAAATGAGCGAAATCCTTTTAAATATTGACGGAAAAGAAGTAAAAGCGCAAGAAGGGATGACCCTTTTAGAAGCAGCAAAAAGTGCGGGCATAAATATCCCTACACTCTGTTACCACGAGAAATTAGAACCTTTCGGAGGCTGTAGACTCTGCATTGTAGAGCTGGAACAGCGCGGCTGGACACGACTCGTCGTATCCTGTGTGTACCCTGTAGAAAAGAACCTCGTCGTAAGGACCAGATCTGAGAAGGTAGATAGGATCCGTAAAATGATCCTGGAACTACAGATGGCCCATGCACCCGATGCCTTTGATCTGCAGGAGCTTGCTCAGGAGTATGGAGCAGACAGAAACCGTTTTGAAAAAGAATCCTCATTTTGCATTCATTGCGGACTCTGTGTACGATACTGTGCCGAGGTCAAGAAGGCAAACGCTATCGGGTTTGTTGACAGAGGTATCAGGAAAGAGATCAGTTTCATTCCTGAGATTGCCTCCAAAGAGTGCTGGAACTGTAAAGAATGTTTTCCGCTATGCCCGACAGAAGCACTGCAAGCAGCTTACGTGTTAACGAAGGCTCTCGCTTCTTTCGAAACCACGCCAGAAAAATAGGCAACTATTTAGACCCTTTCAGGGCAGAATCAAAATATAACTATTTTGATTCTGCCCTGTGTTTTGTCAGTAGTTCATGATACCAGCCGAAGAGGTCCGCACTCAGGTGCAGCCAGTTTTCCGCATAATCCATTGCAGCTGAAATCACCCTGCGCCAAATGCACTCTCTACCTGCATCCGTGCGCAACGATCACATGAACAACTGGGTTATATTTTTAACTCCATGTTAAACATATCTCCCCTGGCAAAGCCCATTTTGTCAAAGAACTTGACGAGATCCCTTTGCTTCCTGTCCACAAAAACGTAGATGGTATCGATACCAATATTTTTAAGCATGGAGTACATTTCCTTAAACAGGAGGTGGGAAATACCTTTTCCCTGCCATTCCTTGTCTACTCCAATGGTGTCGATACACCCGATGTTCTCCGGGATACCATACTCCCGATCACTTGCTTTACTGAGAATAAAACCAATTACCTTTCCGTCAATTTCCGCTGCCAGTGATGGAACACCCAATTCTTCTATACGCTCAAGTTTATCTTCCCAGTATTCCTTCCTCTGTTTTCCCAAGAGCGAAAAATCGATCTGTGCTACATCATCGAGGTCCTTCATTGATAATGGTCTTAGAGTAATATTTTCTAGTGTTTTCCGGCCCGGTCCATGTGTTACCAAATAATTCATTGATGATGGTTTTGAGATAGTCTTTTCTATCGGGTCCATATTACCCTCCTTTCCCCCTTATATATAGTTAGTCATAATACATTATATTCCTAACCATCCCACATCCCGTTATTGATACATAGACAAAAAAACTTACCAGTAAGCTGCCCGCTGACAGCAGTCTTAAATCTTCAGCTCCAGATGTACCATGTTCCCACGGTTGAATCCCATACTTTCAAAGAATTTCATGAGATCCCATTTTCTCCATTCCACAAAAACGTAAATAGTATCGACGCCAACCTTTTTAAACATACTGTACATCTCTTTAAAAAGAAGCTGAGAGACCCCCTTCTCCTGCCATTCCTTAACAACACCGATAGTGTCAATCCATCCTATATTTTCGGGAATTGCATATTCCCAGCCGCTTGCCTTACCGAGGATAAAGCCAATTAACTTGCCGTCAGCCTCTGCGGCTAATGACGGGATTCCTGAAGTACTTGCCTGTTCGAGCTTGTTTGCCCAGTAGGCGCTTCTTTTTTTTCCGAGGAGCGCATAATCGATGGCTACTACCGCGTTAAGATCTTTGATCGTCAAGGGCTTTAAACTTACCTTTTCTAATGGGTCCATAACAACTCCTCGTTTTTATTTTAATAATACACAACACACCCGAAAGTGTTTAGATCTTCATCTCAAGATTAATCATCTCTCCCCTTGCAAATCCTATCTTGTCAAAGAACTGCAGGAGGTCCCAATCTTTCCAGCTTACAAATACATAGATGGTGTCTACACCAACCTTTTTGAACATGGAAAACATTTCCTGAAAGAGAATCCTGGCAACACCCTTATGCTGGTATTCCTTCCGGACGCCAAGTGTATCGATCCAGGCATAGTTCTCGGGTATCCCATATTCCCAACCGCTTGCACTGCCAAGAATAAAACCAACTACTTTACCATTCACTTCTGCGGCAAGCGACGGCACACCGGATGTTTCGGTCTTCTCCAGCCGGGCCTCCCAGTAAGCTCTCCGTTTCGTGCCAAGAAGAGATTCGTCAATATCTGTCACCGCATCAAGGTCTTTTAATGTCAATAATTTTAATTTTACCGGTTCCATAAGATCCATATTCCCTGCCTCCCTGGTGTACTACTCGATATCTCTCTCATGTTACAGTCAAGTATAGCAGGCAAAGGTCCCTTGTCAAGGCAGCGAATAGGGTATCTTGCGAAAAGAAGTATTTGGCATCGGTTTCATGCTCCACACTATTGTTAATGGGTATAAAAAAATATCAAGAAATCATCGTGATGGTTCATAAATCATTACGGCGCACAACACCACGTCCTTTTCACATGCCTTTATTTGTGGCTTGGAATGCATTGCAAAAGAGACCAAATTAACGCAGGGCAGGCGAATTACAGATGGTCCCTTAAGGGGTCTTCAGGTTTGTAATACCAAAGACATGGCGGCCTGCCTGACGGACAAGAACACCCTTGTATAAGGGGTCTTGAGCGACCAGAGTTACACCATCGGCCCTCTTATCGAGCTTAAGTTTATTCCCTTTTTCCTTCAGATAGGCCATATATTTGTCGAATATATCTGCGCCATCTTTTACTGTTTCTCCAATAATAACAAAAACCTTTACCGGCTGGCCGTCCAGCCTGGCATCGGCCGTAAGGCCTCTTTTGAAGAATGCGTATCCCAAAACGCTCTGGGCTGTATATTTTTCTGTCCCTGAAATAACGCCGGGGATATTGAGGAGCGCCAGCTCTTCCGGTGGAGCAGATCTACCGGGGATCTTCCGGGCAATAGCCTCTGCGCAGTCAATAAAGGCATTTCGCTCAGGATTGTCACCTGAGGAGGAGAGTCTCACAAAATACCGGTCTTTATAGAACATGAGCTGGGATTCATCGATAAACCCTCCCCCGCCGATATTGATTACCTCTGCGTCAGGGTTTCGGTAACGTGAGTATATGCCAAAGGCATCGATGGCTGAACCCATTTGAAAGATGTCTGCAACAAGGGCAGTTTTTGAATCACCGGGCTTCGCATAGAGAGCAGAGGACAGAGCAGAAAAACCATATGGCACATAAAGTTCTGCTTCGCCGTTGATATAGGTATAGAGATTATCCCTTGTATAAGAAGCTGTCTTTCCATCCATGACCCATACTTTTGAAAACCCCGGCGAAGGTAATTTATTCTCAAGGGGTTCATCGGCCGCTGGTAATAAAACGGGGAAGACAAGAATCACGAGGAGACAAAGAATAGCAGCCAAAGTAGCGTATCGTGAAGCTTCCCCGACGGGCACAGTCTTTATTGTGGTCATGCCAGGGCCTTCAGGGCTTTTTCCATCTTGCCCGCAATATTAATATTATTGACGCATCGTGCCACACATTCATCACAATCGAGGCAGGCAGAAACCGATGCCTTTATCGGAATCTCGCGGTACGTTTGCCGTGCAAGTTCCATGTTGTTGTATCCCTCTGCATACATGAGCGAACGATTGATAACGCTGATGGCAACACCATGGGGACAGGTGGGTTCACACTCTCCGCAGAGATGACAGTAATAAGGGCTTATCGCGGCGGCATATTGCTCAAGTATCCGCTCATCGGCACGGGTCAGCTTTATCCCCATGACAGCCACATCTTCGCTTAACATCTGCATATCCTTCATACCGGGGATAGCACAGCTCACATTAACGTCCTGAAGTGCCCATTTCAGTGCAGCCTGGTGAGGGCTTACGGGTCCCAGCGCATCAGTTTGATACCCGCCGGCCTGAGTTTTCATAGCAATGATACCGACACCGGCCTTTGCTGCACGGGCAATAGCCTTTTGCAATTCCGGAGGGCTTTTGAAATTATATCCCACGAGGACCGTGTCGAAAAATTTGTCCTTGTCGTCAACAATGGCGTTGATCACTTCAGTCTGATTCGTATGGGTCGTAACACCAAAAAAACGGACCTTCCCCTGTTTTCGAAGTTCAGTAAGGGCTTCACGGACTTCCGGCACAAAGGCGCGGTCTGGGCCGGTAAGGTTATGAAGCTGGATCACATCAATATGGTCAGTACCGAGTTTCGTGAGACTTGTTTCCACATCATTGATGATCTCTCTTTTAGAATTCGCTGCCGGGGTCGTCTTGGTCGCAACATAGACCTTATCCCGGATACCCTTAATGGCCCTCCCAACGATCTCCTCATTCCTGCCGCTCATATATCTCCGCGCAGTATCGACATAATTTATGCCAAGGTCAAAACCTGCCCGCATCACCTCATGCTCCGGTGTCAGCATGGCGCCAAAACTGACAATGGTTACCTTCAAACCCGTTCGACCGAGAGTACGGTAAACAGGGGTAACGCCGTCTTTTTTGGCTTCCGCAGCCCCCAAAACCCCTCTGAGACCGGTCAACCCCACTGCCGCTGTGGCTGCTGTCATAGAAGCAAACTTCAAAAACTCCCGCCGGTTAATCGTTTTCTTTTGATCTTTCTCGTCCATGGCAGCCTCCTCGTGAAAGAGTAACAGCTTTTTCCATTATACTATATGTTCTATAAGAATTCTATGCCGGAGGGGAGGACTGATTACCAGGAGAATTATTATACAGAGCGTGCGCCACTGTGACGGTGTCAATTTATAATTTTATCGATGTCCCTGTCAATTCAATCATTATTCATTGAGGGTGTGATAAGTATTTTATATAAGTATGCCCGTATCTACTTTCTCCTGTTTTAACAAAATGTAAAGATTTACGTGAACGTGCAACTAGTAGATTATTGGGATCTATAAGAGAACCAATTGCTTCTTTTCCTAATTCAAGGCATCTGGCTACCATAAATTCGTGCATTATTGTCAATAGACCTTTCCCTCTGTATTGAATCCCTATTCCTGTTAATTCAGCCCAGGCAATTTTATCTTGAGTTGTTTTATGATCAGTAATTCTATCAGATATCATACTAGGCCTTTTATAAAAAATTATTTTATGTAATTTCTTGAGTGAAGGCATAATCAGATAAGGTTTTAGTATCAAGGTTACTATTGACAACATTCTTAAAAATAAGTATTGCAGCTTTTCTTTCTCTTTTTCCTTATTATATGAAGGGATATCCGTAGCAAGTATAAAAAAACCGGCTACAATGTCATTCAATAACACAATATAGACCTCTACGTATTGTGAAGTGAGAATATATTGCCATCTTTTTTTTGCAGAGTATTTTAGTGCATTCCACTTCAAGGAACCAGGGAAACATGCTCGACTTATATCAATGATGATATTAATATCATCATTGATATAAGTTCTTCTGATTTTAATGCTATTTAAATCTATTTTGTTTTTATTATTGCTCATCCCAGAGCCTGATTTTTCGGCGATTGGCTGGACACCATCGTTATACAGCAAGCACTGTCCTTTCGCTAAAAGCACCTAAACTCAGGAATAAATACTCCTAGTACAAAATAGATGGTGCTTATGATAATTGTACCGTATCCAAAGAATTTAATGCCCTCCACCGACCATCTAGGTGCAAACACGTTTACAAGAAAACCCGAAGTAAAAGTGCCCTCAAGTCTTTCTGCTCCACCCCACTTGACTATCCATAGCCAAAACAGAAGATCAACGATATAGGCTATAATCCAGGGTATTAACGACATCTCTCTTTCCCATCTTTATCTGTGCTCAACAATTAATCTACTGCTGGCTATAATTTCTAAAATACTACTCGTCCTGGCATAGATTTGTCAAGGATTATGACCAATTGAAATAACATACCTATCAACGGAAAAGCTTGTAACAACGGCCCGATGCAACACATAGTCACAAATTGCCGCTTGCAGCATAATGTTGAAATGTTAATGATATACC
>PNOF01000062.1 GCA_013824645.1 Syntrophus sp. (in: bacteria)
ATCGCGTTAGCTACGGCACAGAAGGTATTACACCTCCCACACCTAGTGTTCACCGTTTACAGTGTGGACTACCAGGGTATCTAATCCTGTTTGCTCCCCACACTTTCACGCCTCAGCGTCAGTATCAGACCAGGAAACCGCCTTCGCCACTGGTGTTCCTCCCGATATCTACGAATTTCACCTCTACACCGGGAATTCCGTTTCCCTCTTCTGTACTCTAGTTATGAAGTTTCAGATGCAGTTCTTCAGTTGAGCCGAAGTATTTCACATCTGACTTTCATTACCGCCTACGCGTCCTTTACGCCCAATAATTCCGAACAACGCTTGCACCCTCCGTATTACCGCGGCTGCTGGCACGGAGTTAGCCGGTGCTTCCTCCTGCGGTACCGTCAAATCTCACGGGTATTAACCGTAAGACTGTTCTTTCCGCATGACAGGGCTTTACAACCCGAAGGCCTTCATCACCCACGCGGCGTCGCTGGGTCAGGCTTTCGCCCATTGCCCAATATTCCCCACTGCTGCCTCCCGTAGGAGTCTGGGCCGTGTCTCAGTCCCAGTGTGGTTGGTCGTCCTCTCAGACCAACTACCCGTCATAGCCTTGGTGGGCTCTTACCCCGCCAACAAGCTGATAGGCCATAGGCTCATCCTCAAGTGATAGCATGTATAAATACAAGCCACCTTTTCCCCCGCAGCTTTCGCCACGTGGTCTTATCCGGTATTAGCTTCACTTTCGCAAAGTTATCCCAATCTCGAAGGTAGATTACCTATGTATTACTCACCCGTCCGCCGCTTTACTCGCCCCCGAAGGGACTTTCACGCTCGACTTGCATGTGTTAAGCACGCCGCCAGCGTTCGTTCTGAGCCAGGATCAAACTCTCAAAACAAACTTACTAGCTTTAAATTTTTGTGTCCTCGACAAGGACCTGCTATTTTCTATATTTTCAAAGAGCTAATGTCCAACCTTGAAGCAGTCATAATTATACTTATTCTCAGAAAAATGTCAAGCGATTAAATGAAGATATTTTAAGAATATTATTTCAACCCGATCACCATGACGCTAAAACTTAATAAATGCAGCATGATGCAAACATTCTGACTGAAAGTGAGAAACAATAAAGAAGCATGGAATAGGCTATAATTATGTCTATAGGATTGAGTAAGAGCGATCTACAAGGAATAAAAACTCACTGTGAAAAGATGATAGTAACGAAAAATCAAGGCATATACAGCTCCGGTACATGGGTACAACGGAAAAATGATAGAGAAAAAGACTGTGATTATCTACGATTTTTATCACCATTTTCCAACATACCGGTGATTACCTTTATGCTTTCATAAGTCACATCGATTAATCTTTTCAGCGTCGGCTTCTCTATGGCCAGGGGCGGCATGAGGACGATCACATCTCCCAGGGGGCGCATAATAACACCCCGCCTTCTGGCTTCCTGAGTGACCTTCTGTCCTATCTTTTCCTTTGGCGCGTAGGGCCTTTTTGTCTTTCTGTTTTTTACGAGTTCAATACCTACCATGAAGCCTTCCTGGCGTACTTCGCCTACATGGGGCAAGGCAGAGAAGCGCTGGAGTTCTTTCTTCAGGAGGGCAATTTTGTCATTCATATTTTCCAGGGTCTTCTCTTTTTCGAAGAGGTTGATATTTTCAATGGCCACGCTACAGGCAAGGGGATTGCCCGTATAGGTATGACCATGAAAGAAGGTCTTGAACGTATCGAAGGGACCGAGAAAAGCGCTAAAAATTTCTTCTGTTGTGAGCGTTGCGGCAAGGGGCAGGTATCCGCCGGTAATGCCCTTGGCGACACAGAGAAAATCCGGCTCTATCCTTTCTTTGTTGCAGGCAAACATATTGCCCGTCCGTCCAAAACCGGTGGCAACTTCATCGGCAATTAAGAGAAGGTTATGTGCTTTAGTAATCTTCCTGACAGCAGACAAAAATCCGTCGGGTTGGACAATCATGCCCCCTGCTCCCTGAACGTGCGGTTCAATGACTACTGCACAGACCTCATCTTTATGCTTGATAACGATCTTTTCAAACTCCTCGATGCAGGCCATGCCGCATGTTTCCTTATGGAGCTTGAGAGGGCACCGGTAACAATAGGGAGACGGCGATTTATAGGTCTTGAAGAGAAGCGGTCCGTAGACCTTATGAAAAAGATTGATACCGCCAACGCTTACCGACCCGATTGTGTCGCCGTGATACCCGTTTGAGAAGGAGATAAACCTTTTTCTTTTTTTCTCACCTCGTTGCTGCCAATACTGGTAAGCCATCTTGAGAGCAATCTCGACAGAGGTTGACCCATTGTCGGAATAAAAAACCTTTGACAGGCCATTAGGGGCAATATCAACAAGCATGCGGGCAAGTATGATGGCCGGGGTATTGGCAAGCCCGAGGAGGGTTGAATGACAGAGCATATTCGACTGTTTTTCGATTGCATCGATAAGTTCCCTTTTCCCGTGGCCGTGAACAAGGACCCAGAGTGATGATACACCATCAATGTAACGGTTTCCTTCAACATCAATGAGATAACTGCCGTCACCCTCTTCTATGATGAGCGGTTCCATATCAGCATACTCTTCCATCTGTGTGAAAGGATGCCAGATATATTGTTTATCCCACCTGGCCAATGTTTCCTGATCGTACATGAATCCTCCGTCTTTAACCGAGGGACGATCATTCGCTCCGCTCATTAGCACGAAGGACGCAAAGAACTTTTCGTCCGAGCGAACAACGTGAGCGATCGTCCTAATCCCGCTCTCAGCGGGATGATCGTCCATCGTTTCTGTTTATATCAGTTTCATCTGTTTCCCGGTATCGATGAGCGCTTCCAATGCGTAATCCATATCATCCTTCGTAAAATCCCTGACAACGGTAAGCCTGAGCCGGGAAGATCCCTCCGGGACCGTCGGAGGCCGTATGGCCTGAAGAAAAATTCCTTTTTCTAAAAGAAGTTCCTGCATGGTAAGCGTCATTGCATCGCCGCCAACAACGATGGGGATAATAGGTCCTATACTGTCCTTCAGATCAAAACCCGCTTCACCAAGGTGTTGTCTCATATAGTCGATATTCTGCCATAAGGTTTCCTTATAGGCCGTATCTTCTTCAATAAGACTCAGTGAGGCCAGAGAGGCTGCAAGGGCAGCAGGCGGGAGCGCTGTTGTATACATGAAGGTCCGCGCGCGGTTGATGAGATATTCAATGAAAATCGGGTCAGAAAGGACGAAGGCGCCAAATGAGCCAAGGGCCTTTCCGAATGTTGCCATATGGACGTCCAGCTTTCCCGTGAGGTTGCACATTTCCTCAACACCGGTGCCCTTTTCCCCAAAAACACCTGTACCGTGGGCATCATCAAGAAAAAGCTGAAGCCCGTATTCTTTTTTTAACAAATATATCTCTTCGAGAGGTGCAACATCACCATCCATGCTGAAAACCGATTCGGTAACGACAATGTTTTTTCCTTTGCTATGGTACTTTTGTATTTTTGCCTCAAGGTCCCTTGTATTTTTATGTTTATAAATGACTTTCTTCGCCCTGGACAGGCGCATAGCATCGATAAGGCTGGAATGGTTCAGTTCATCGGTAAATATCACATCGCCTGAGCCGGTGAGCGTCGATATAATGCCTATATTGGCCATATAACCGTTGGGAAAAATGAGGGCCCTTTTATAGCCCTTGTATTGGGCAATCTGTTTTTCGAGCTTTTCATAGAGGTCAATACTCCCTGACACGCTCCGTGAAGAACAGATGCCTGCCCCATATTCATCAATAGATTTTTTGGCTGCAGAGAGAACATCAGGATGGGTATGGAGAGAAAGGTAGCTATTAGAACAAAGGTTGAGGTATTCCTTCCCTTCATAACGGATCCTCGTTGAAGAGAGGGGTTGATAGTATTTTATGGTCCTGTAATTGCCACGACTCTTTATTTCTTCAAGTATCGTTGAGAACATTTCCTTCATAATGACCCCAAAACAATATTCAGACTACCTTAAAGATACAAAGTAGTCAACATTCAAATAATAATGGTTAACATACCTGACAAAAAACAGGGTGGATACCATCATCCACCCTGTACGTAATGCCTCTGTTTTCTATTAACCCTTTATGACTCTGGGAAGAATCATCTGGTGCTGCGGGGTTATTGATATCGGATTCTGGTAACAGCAGTTCGCAAAAGCGACAAAATACTTTCTCAGGTCTCTCATTGCTACAACCTCATCAACAAGACCTGCTTTCGCGCAGTAGGACGGCCTTGAATTGTCATAGTATTCCTTTACTAATTTATTCATCTGTTCTATGACCTTCGTTAAAGGCTTTCCGGCGTCTTTCTCTTTCACAAGTCTTCTGGCAAAACTTGCCGCTGCAGCAGTCTCGCCGTGCATGACGTAGATTTCAGTCGTTGCGGTGCCAAGCGTGAAGGCGTTATTGTTGTTTGCCTGAGGACCTGCCATAATGTAGTGGGCTGCCGCAGTGCCTTTTCTCAAGATGATGGTCATCATGGGGAGATCACTCTGCTCGATGGAGTAAATAAGCGCCTGGCCAAGGCCAAGAAGTTCCGCTTTCTCTGCAATGTCACCAACATCGATACCGGAGGTATCCTGTATCCAGATCATTGGCACTCTGTCTCTGCCGCAGAGGGTGACAAACTCATTCACTTTAATGAGTCCCTGACGGTAGAATTTGCCGCCGATGCCGGGATATGGTGCGTATTCGGGATAGCCCTTGGGCATCATGCCCTGTCTGTTTGCTACGATTCCGATAAGGAACCCATCAATCTTGATAAGGCCGGTATAGAGTTCCGGACCATAGCCTGGCCTGAATTCCATATGCTCGCTGTTGTCGGTGATTCTTGCCATAAACTGTTCCACATCATAGGTCATCTTCTGATTAAAGGAGACAATGCTGTAGAGGTCTTCGGCAGGGAATTTCGGTTCTGCGGGCTCTGCTACCCTGAAGAACTTGGCATGATTATATGCCGGAAGATAGGTGACCCACTCTTTTACGCCATCGAGGATCGCTTCTTCTGACTGGTACACCTGTTTGAAGAATCCTGTGGAGTCATAATGTATCTCAACTCTGCCAGGGGCAATAGATTTGAATTTTCTTGTTGCATCGATGAGCTGCTCTGCTGTTTCCTCATCAAAATAGCCTTTCGGTGACATGCCGCTTACGATGCCGGCGCCGCCGACAGCGATGTTACAATCTTTGTGAGCAAGAAGGAGTGTAGGGCTGATTCCCTGATATCCGCCGCCTGCCGGGTTTGTTCCATAGATGGCTGCGAGGACGGGAATGCCCAGTTTGTTCAGTTCAGCGTGTCTAAAGAAGGTCGTTCCACTTCCTCTTCTGTCTGCGTACATCTTTTCCTGCTCAGGCAGTTTCACACCGCTGCAGTTTACAAGCCATACGAGTGGGCAATGGAGTCTTTTTGCAATGTCCGTAACCCGGAGGATGTTATGCGGCTGGCCCGCGATCCATGCGCCTGCCATAACTTTGTTATCAAAACCGATAATTACACACCATCTGCCGTTAATCTTGCCAAGACCATCTACAACACCGGTCGTGCCCGATTCTTCGCTCAATGGATCATACAAGGTATGGAGCGGACACCATGTACCTGGCTCCACAATATATTCAAGTCTCTGGTGGACTGTCCACTCACCTCTTTTATTTAAAACTTCTGTAGGCATTCCTGCGTTTTTCTTCTCAAGGACGATGTCCGCAATGCCCTGCTCAACTTTCTTAATCTCATCAGCATTCGCTTTATTTTCTTTTACTGGCTTTCCCCAGTCTTGCATCTTCTCGAAATAGGGTCTCATTCACAACCTCCAATGGATTTTAGAGTATTTGTTACAATTTTCACAATTATATTTTTTTTCGCCTCTTTTTGTCAACATAAAAACATAAATAAGTATTGAATTTACTACATAATTACAAATTATCGGGAATACTCCTCTTTTCTCAATATTTCCGGTAATTCAGTATCGTGAACTAGAATAAAGAGCCCTGTTGCATTAAGCACAAGCGTAATTCAGCTCGTTCATCAATGTTGTTTTATCAACAAAGATCCTCTCTGAGTAACCGAATATGTGCTATTTTTCATTTATTAAAAATACCCACTACGGCTACACAGGAGTTCATCTTACTTTTCAAACTTCCTGTAAATGATTTTGCCTATAATGTAGGCAATAATAATTCCCCAGATTATGAGCAAATATTTCATAGCCTAATATATCCCCTTTTTTCTCTTCAGACATTTGCAGCCTGCCCATGCCGGTTTGTATTTCTTTAGAGAGCGAGGCGACCGAGGCCTGGGAGGCGCAGGCGTACTGAATTGTACGTCGAAGCGTCACAGGCCGACAGGCAACGAAGCTATATGAAGGAAGACAAACCGGCATCAGTGTTTAAAGAGCCGCTGTCCTGCGAAGACCATAGTCACATCCGATTCGTTGCAGGCTTCGATAACCTCAAAATCCCGCTCCGAACCGCCCGGTTGGATCACGCCCGTTGTCCCTTCCTTTATTGCCGCGTCAACGCCATCCCTGAAAGGGAAAAACCCGTCGGAGACAGCAATGGAACCCTTGAGGCCTCCTTTTTGTGCCCTGGTATACTTTTCTATTTCAATAAGGTCTTCCATCTTTCTCTGACCTTTTGCCGCTTCGAGCTTGAATACGGCATAGGGAACTCCGAATTTCTTAAATACTTCCTTATCCATAAACTTTGTGTAGGCCTTAAATACAGCGATTTCAACAACACCGACCCTGTCCTGCTCGCCGGTGCCGATTGCCGCCGTCGCTCCATCCTTTACAAAGATCACTGAATTGGAGCTGACACCTGCTTCCACATTCCACCCAAAGAGCATGTCTTCGTATTCTTTCTCTGTGGGAGCCCTCTTGATCTTGTATACTTCACCCTTATAGACGGTCTCTGCAGGCTTCAGGTCCTCTCTGCCCTTGATCTTGCGGGGCTGTGACTCCTGCAGAATAAGACCGCCATCCATGAGGGATTTGAATTCAATGGTCCGTTTCGTCTTGTACGCCTGAAGCCTCTCCATCTCCTTTATCTGAATAAGACGGAGGTTCTTCCACTTTTTCAGCACATCAATAGCGCCGCCTTCAAAGTCCGGGGCGCATACCACCTCAAAGTAGTACGGCACCATGGCTTTGGCGGTTTCAACATCAACGGTCTTCGTGAATACCACAGCACCGCCGAATGCGGCGATCCTGTCACACCAGAAAGCCTTCTCGAAGGCCTCGGCGACTGTCGATCCATATGCGGCACCGCATGGATTATTATGTTTCATGATGGTACATGCCGGCATTCTGTCAAGAAATCTCAGGATGTTGAGGGCATTATCGATATCGGTAAGGTTGGTTTTCCCCGGGTGCTTTCCTACCTGGAGCATGTCAGTCTCGGTAATCCTGCTTGCAAGACCTCCGTCAAAATCAAAAAACCGCACATCCCCAAGGACGATGTTGCCGTTTATCAGCTCATACATCGCTGCAGGCTGATCGGGGTTCTCGCCATATCGCAAGCCCCGTTCAACATCGCACTTCTCATCAGCATCGAAGATGTTCCAGACTTTTTTCTTGTATATCAGCACTTGGCCGCCCATGTCGACCTTGATGGTGTCGGGGAAGTTGTCTTTTACTATTTTTTTGTACATCTCCTTCAATTCGGCCATAAATCCCTCCTTTTTTGTGTGAGAAGCGGACTGCGTCTAAGCATCCATCTGCGGCGTTGCGCGGCGGTCCGTGACGCTGCAACGTAGCGCTGCTACGCTTACGCGTCCCGGTACCTTGCTTACCGCCACATCTGAACGCTTATACTTGCCGCTCAGTTTACTCTTCAATCAATCCTCTCCCACCTGCTATATCTTAACTCATTGCTTTGCAAATTCATCTTTATTACATGGTGCCTCAACAACTGCATCAACAAGCCAATGAAACCAACCATGAGAGATTTTCAGAACGTATGCAGGTGCTCCTCCAGCTCGAAGAGACAATTCCTCACTTTCAATAAATTCAACATCAACTGGTAAGCCTCCTTCATGAACGAGTTCGCACCTGAACCATTTATAGAGAATATGGGGAATTGTGTGAAGCTCTCCGCAAAACTCTACCTTCAACACACCTCTCCGCTTCTTGTCCAAAAATGCCTCGAAACTTTCCCGATCCCCCATTTTCTGATCTGGGTTTTCACATTTTGCTGTGGCGGCCACAGCGACGAGTGCCGTAAGAAACGCGCCTTCATATCGGCCATTTTTATAAAGCAATAGGGCATCTTCGATGCGATTACGTATGCTCATAATTATTTATTACTCACAGAGCCTCTCGCAAAAATATTATAAATCGTCGCTCCCACGAAAGTGGGAGTCCAGAACATATTAACAACACTGGATTCCTGCTTTCGCAGGAATGACAAAGCGTGAAGCATATACGAGTTTTACAAGAAGCTCCACATGCAATATTTTCATAATCTCAGTTTTACTCCATCATTTTGAGGAGAGCTTTTGTCATCGTGTCTACATCTAAGCCCTGGGTTTCCATTACCTCGTCGGTGTCGCCGGAGGCGCCGTATTGGGTGGCGCCGAAGGAGTCGAATTTTCCTTTGAACTTTTTCTTTAAGAGATAGCCGGTGATGACGGGCACGATGCCGGTTGCGCGGTTATGGTCTTCGTAGGTGATGATACAGGGGAGTTTTGCGAGATTGGCCATGACCTTTTCATCTGTTTCGTTGGCGCAGGGCATATTGACGACCGCAAAAGATAAGCCTTGGGCGGAGAGGTTTTCTCTGATCTTCTGGGCTCGGTAGACCATGCCGCCATAGGTTATGATTGCCCCATCCTTGCCTTCTTCGATAATATCCATTTTGCCATATTCAAAGGTATATCCATCACCAAAGAATTGTTTTCCATCCTTATTATAGATGACAGGCCATCTGTTTCTGCCCATGGCAACAAGAAAATTACCCTTTGTCGCGGCGGCGTATCGCACCGCCCTGTCCGTCTGATTCGCGTCACAAGGCACTATTGTCTTGAAATTGTAAAGGTTTCGGGCAAGCCCGATATAATCAACACACTGGTGGGTCTTCCCGTCAGGACCTACATCGAGCCCAACGTGCGTGATGGCTACCTTAAGGTTTGTCTTGTTGATATCGTTGAGCCTCTGCTGGTTGTAGGTTTCGTCGATGCCGAAAACCCCGAAATCGGCAAAGAACGTAAGCGTCCCTGTCGTCGAGAGGGCACCTGCTGCCGTTGCCGTGTTATGCTCCTGAATGCCGCCCTGAAAAAAATACTCAGGAAAAGCCTTTGCGAAATCGCCGGTCTTGACAGAGCTTGCAAGGTCGCAGTCAAAGGCGCATATCGGCTGCCCTTTGCTGATATTGAGATCACCCATGTCCTTGAGAGCACGGCCAAAGGCACTCCGGTTGTCAATCTTGTCTTCTTCTTTATAGGTAAAAGGCGTCCCCGCATCTATTGTCACCAACGGTTCATCGGAGATGGGTTTCCAGCTCCAGGCACCTTTTCGTTTTTCCTTATAAAAATCAAGCTTGTCTTCCAACCCGAGGATGCTCATGGCCTCCTTATATTCTGCATCATTGAGCGGGCTTCCATGATATTTTTCTTTATTTTCCATAAAAGAGATGCCATTACCCATAACTGTATTGGCAACGATACAAACGGGGTTTGTGTTAACTTGAGCTGCCTTCATGGCTTTGTATATTTCGCTGTAATCATGGCCGTTTATCTCAAGAATGTCCCATCCGTCAGAAAGAAAATTTTCTATGATGTTCTGGGGCATTACCTTTTCGGTGCTCCCGCTTATCTGAAGCTTATTGTAGTCAACAATGGCAGTTATGTTGGATAGACCGTATTTTTTTGCGAAGCGCCTCGCTTCTCCGATCTGTCCCTTTTGCTGCTCGCCATCGCCCATGAGGACATAGACCTGGGAATTATCTTTCTTCATCTTGGAGGCAAGGGCAAAACCGCAACCGGCAGAGAGGCCCTGGCCGAGGTTACCCGTAGACCAATCGATAAAGGGGATACCTTTTACAACATGCCCCTCAAAGGGACTTTTTGCCTTCCTGAAAAAGGTGTTCACTTCATCGACAGGAAGGTGGCCCAGGCGGGCAAGCGCCGCATAAGCACCGGGTGACGTATGTCCATGACTGACAACAATTCTATCACGTGCCTTTCCGTTCAGATTTGCATAGGCAAAGAGCACGAGGTATATATCGAGAGACGATATGGAACCTCCGGGGTGCCCTGTCCCGGCAAGTCGGGTCATGGTAACAATATCGCCTTTGGCAAGGCGGGATAATTCTTTCAGATTCTCAAGTTCCTTTTCTGTAAGCCTTTCGTTGTCAAACATCCTTATTTCCCTCCTAAATAGTAATCACAGCAATCTCTTAAAAGACATTTCAAGCATTCAGGTTTCTTCGCCTTGCATATATATCTCCCGTGAAGTATGACAAGCAAAGAAAACTTGGTCCACAGAGACTGGGGCAGGATTTTCTTCATATCCGTCTCAATCCCTTCAGGGTCTTCGTGGTCCGTGAGCCCAATCCTGCCGGTCACCCGTATCATATGGGTATCGACGATGATGGCTGGTTTGCCGTAGGCAAGGCCCACAATCATGTTAGCCGATTTCCTGCCGATACCTTTCACTGTGGCGAAAGTATCGATGTCGTCAGGGACCATGCCATGGAACCTTTCAATAATCTCCTGGGCAATATTTTTAACACTTTTTGCCTTGTTTTTATAAAAACCGGTAGGTCTGATGTCCTCTTCAAGCTCCTCTGCCGGCACATTCAGGTAGTCCTCAAATGTCCGGTACTTCCTGAAGAGGTCTTTAGTGACTTTATTGACCCGCTCGTCGGTACACTGGGCCGAGAGCACTGTTGCAACGGCAAGCTCCACGGCATTGACGTAGTTCAACTCGCATCTGGGTTCGCCGTGCATGGCTCTTAGTTTCTCTATAATTGAATCAATATTTTTTTTCATCGCTGAACCGTTGGATAGATCATTTATACCACTTATACTCTTTTGTGTTCAATGAGAAAAATAATGCTCTTGACAACCCGTATTGACAACCATAGTATTTAGTTTCCGTTCGGAAAGGGTTCTTTTCCGCCCTGGCGGTGTCAATCTGCGGTTTTGCTTGTGCGGCGTATACATAGTGCGCCTCCGCGCAATCCCTTGATTTCCTTGCCAGAACGAAAAATCCCTCCATTCCAAAACGGAAACTGATAGTCCCTCATCCTTAAGTTGCCGGATAGGCGCTATTTAATTGAGGAGGAAATACATGAGCATATTGAAAGAATTCAAAGAGTTTGCCGTTAAGGGAAATGTGATTGACATGGCTGTTGGTATTATTGTTGGAGTCGCATTCGGCAAGATCATTACGTCTTTTGTCGGCGATGTGATTATGCCACCCATCGGCCTCCTTGTTGGAGGGATAGATTTCACCAAGTTATCTATCGTCCTGAAGGAAGCATCAGGCAGCACGGTCCCTGTAGTAATTGCTTATGGCAAATTCATTCAAACGGTTGTCGATTTTGTTATCGTGGCATTTGTAATATTTATGATGGTTAAAATGATTAACACACTGAAACGCAAAGAAGAAGTAGTTCAGCCGCCGCCGGAACCCTCAAAAGAAGTAGCGCTCCTCGGAGAAATACGGGACATACTGAAAGAAAAAAGATAGGTTATTCCAATTTGTCATCATGATTATTTGACACAGAAGGGGGAAGCAATTTCTTTTGCTCCCACTCCGGGCGTTGGCAGGAGCTTTTGACCTATTGGCTGACTCTCTTCTTCCTTAATATCTCCGCCACTTCCGCCACAGTCCGCGTATTCAGGATATCTTTCTTCTCCTGCCAGCCTTTTCGTGCAATGCCGACACCGTAGAAGATCTCCGCCAGCCCAGCGGCAACGTGGGCGTCGGGGTTTATGGAAATCATGACCCCTCTTTCCTTGGCATACTTCAAATACCTCCAGTCAATATCGAGCCGGTAAGGACTTGCATTGAGTTCAATGATGGTGCCTGTTTCTGCAGCTGTGTCAATGATTGTGCGCATATCAATATCGTAACCGTCGCGGGAGAGGAGCAGCCGTCCTGTGGGGTGGCCGAGCATCGTCATGTAGGGATTATTCATGGCTCGCATGATCCGGGCTTCCTGTTCGTCCTTTTTGAGACTGAAGCCAGAGTGGATAGAACCAATGACAAAATCAAATTGTTTCAGTATTTCCTCGTCATAATCGAGACTGCCGTCAGGAAGAATATCGCTTTCGATACCCTTGAATATGCGGAAACCCTTTTCCCTCTCATTAAAGGCATCAATGATCTCCCATTGCCGCAGTAAGTTCTCAACCTTGAGACCCCCGGCGTAGTATGCACTTTTGCTGTGGTCGGAGATACCGATGTAGGAGAGTCCCATATGCTTCGCTGTCTGGACCATTTTTTCAATGGAGTCCACTCCATCGCTGAATTCCGTATGGATATGAAATATGCCCCGTATGTCGGCAAGTTCAACAAGTTCCGGGAGCGCTCCCTGTTCAGCAGCCTCGATTTCGCCCATATCTTCTCGTAGCTCAGGAGCAATATAGGCAAGGCCCAGTTCACGATATATCTCTTCCTCATTTTTCAGTGCAATCAGTTTTTCATTATTAAAGAGCCCGTATTCATTCAGTTTAAGGCCTTTTTTCTTTGCAATACCACGAAGCCGCACGTTATGTTCTTTGCTCCCTGTGAAATACATGAGGGCATAGGGGAACTGCTCAATGCTGACAACTCTCAGGTCTGTTTCTATGCCTGATTTGAGACGGCAGGACGTCTTTGTCTCACCGGAAACCAGAACTTCCTCAACTTCAGGCAAGGACATAAAAAAAGATGAAATGGTCCCAGGATCTCCACCACCGACAAGGATATCGATATCCCTGACAATTTCTTTTCTCCTTCTCACACTGCCGCACAATTCAACAGCTCCCCCCTTTACAATCCCCTGCAATTTTTCCTTTATGCCGTATGCCAGGGGGTAGATATCTCCGACCAGGTATTCGCCTGTGTGTCGCTTTACAAACTCTATGCCCCGGAGGATTTTTTCCTGTGTCTTTTTCCCAAACCCCGGAAGATCTATGAGCCTGTTCTCTTTGCAGGCGTACTCAAGTTCTCCCGCATTTGTTATGCCCAGTTCGTCATGAAGAAGCTTAATCTTTTTCGGTCCCAGGTTCGGTATCTGCAAAAGTTCAAGAAGCGATTCGGGGACATCCTGTGTCAACTCTTCAAGATAGGTCATGCTACCCGTTTCAAAATATTCTTCAATATTACCGGCTATGGTCTCCCCGATTCCCTTTATTTCTCTTAGCTTTTTCTCTTTAATGACTTCATTGAGATTATCGACAGTTGAAAGTGTTTTGGCCGCATTATAATAGGCCCGTGATTTGAAAGGATTCTCGCCTTTTATTTCCAGAAGCATGGCAATCTCTTCAAGGATTTGAGTAATCGGTTTATCGGCCATATTGTATTATCCTATACCGGAAAAAATAATGTCAAATAAATGCAGTTAAAAGACTGCAAGGGAATACCTTTTGAAAGCAGTTTAAAGAAGGGGGGGTTCTGCCGACTTAAGACCTTTGCACGGTAAATATCCCACAAAACACTTGTAACTTGCTGAGATAATTGGTATAATAGTTATTATTTCACCCCAAGGAGATCACCTGTGACAGATAAATTCACCACCCCCGGTTTTGCCGATTACTTCTTAGAACAAAGAAAACATTCCAAATACT
>PNOF01000063.1 GCA_013824645.1 Syntrophus sp. (in: bacteria)
CCCAAGAAGGCCTCGCCCATCATGTTTGTGGCCAGCCAGTATCTGTGATCGTTCTTGATCTGATCCCAGAAGAATTTTTTCTTCTGTCTGATACCGTCAATGGACTTATTCAAACAACCCGGGAAGAGGTTCGCAAATATCCAGATGACCCTGTTAACTTCTGCATCAACAAGAGAGAAGTCGTAGTCGTTGTTTTTCAGTTTCTCATTTACCCAACCACGCGCATCTTTTGCTTCCTGACCTGTCTTATTTTCGCCGTAGACAATCTCGCCGTCTTTTACATACGTGTCGGTAATAACCTGCGGGTTTCTTACCCAGACGCCCTTGTCGTCTTTGAGGACTGGTATTGCTTTGGAGATCAGGTTTTTGGCTTTCATCTTGTATGCTGAGAACATTTCGCAGCTTACACAGCTCCACATTGCGTCTTCAGCGCTCAAGAACCAGGGGAGGAAGTCAGAGGAACCGCCCACAGGGGCTGAACCGTGACGGGGACCTGCCTGACCGTAAATTGCAAGGTCAGATGAAATGGCGATGTCACAGGCAAGACCGATTTCCTGGCCGCCGGCAACCCTCATACCGTTTACACGGCAGATAACCGGTTTCTTGCACATAAGGATGGAATCTACCATATTGTTGAAGAGTTCCATATATGAGCCGTACTCTTCCGGTCTCATGCTGTAATATTCGGAATACTCTTTTGTGTTGCCGCCTGTACAGAATGCGTTGGCACCTGTTCCGGTAAAAACTACGGCAACTACTTCGCGGTCTGTGGAAGCATTCTCAAAACCTGCGATAACACCCTTTACCATCTCTGTGGTATAGGAGTTATACTGGGACGGGTTATTGAGTGTGATCCATGCATTGAAAAGACCCGGTATTACGTTGCCCTTCGGGTCCGTCAGGGGTCTTTTTTCATACGTTGTACACGGTGCTTGTGAACCCCACCATTCTTTTCCATGTCTGCTGTGATCTTTTAATCCGTTTTCTCTTGGCATCCATTCTAAACCCATACTTTCCTCCTCTTAACTTTTTGTTTTGTTATTTAAAATCGGGTGTTAACACCACTCTTTTAGCAGGAGAACCTGCTTTGTGTATTTCTTCAAATGTAGCAGCAATTGTGCTCATGGGCCTCACATCGACAAATGGATCAATGAGGATCTTCTTGCTCAACACCATATCGAGCACGATCGGGTAATACTCAGGCAGACAGCCCCATGTTCCGATTACTTCTGCATCAAAGGCCATCAGTTTTGAGAACATGTATTCGCTTTTCGCCATGCCGAAACCGACAAGGATCAACTTTCCGACAAAGGAAAGGAGATCAAGGGCAAGTTCCTGGCCGGCTTTTGAGCCCGTTACTTCGAAGATCTTCCAGCCGGTATTGGCAAGACCATTGGCCTTGCAATATGTTCTCCATTCGCCAACGACGGTCTTGTTATCCTTATCCACCGTGCTGATTACTGCATCACAGCCATATTCCAGGGCTCTTTTCAGTTTTTCAGGATTTCTGGCAATGCCAATCACAGTCTTTGCTCCGAGTGCCTTTGCAGTCTGGGCCATATATACACCCACACCACCGGTTGCGCCGAGGATGATTACATTGTCGCCAGGCTGTAAGTCTGCTCTTTTGGCTGCCTGGTAAGGCGTTGTCGCTGCGTCTGCAACAACTGCAAGCTGCTCAAGGGCGTAGCCTTTTCTGTCCTGAACCAGACAAAGGTCGACGGAAGGGACAACTATATAATCGGCGAATCCACCGAATACGCCAATTGAGTTTCCAGGCATTTTCTGGGCCAGGCATCTGTTGCCTCTGCCTGTTTTGCACAGGATGCATTTTCTACAGGGCATTACTGCGGGGATAATTACTTCTTTGCCGATCCATGCAGGATCTCCTGCGATAACTGTTCCTGCGATCTCGTGACCGAGCGCCAACGGTGGTTTGCTGACAGTGGGGACGCCATCAAAGAAATAGCCAAGGTCTGTATGACATACTCCACAGCCGGCGATTTTCACTAATACTTCGTCTTCTCTCAGTTCCGGTACGGGAATCTCTGCCAGGGCGAGCTTGCCGGGTGTCTTTTCCTTTGTTTCTCTGTTAAATACTGTCGGTTGAACCATCTGCCACTGCTTAATTACTTTTGGTATTTCTGCCATTACAACACCTCCTTAAAATATTTACAACTGAATATTATCTCCCAACTTCTTACGTCATTCCATAGCCACCATCTACCGGTAGGACTTGTCCTGTAATATACCGTGAGTCATCTGAGGCAAAAAATACAAAGGCTGGTGAAACATCTTCCGGGTCTGCATATCTTCCAAGAAGGATCCTTTTTGTATAGATTTCTCTTAACTTTTCATCATTCTGCAGCGTAGAGGTCATTTCTGTTGTGACGATGCCGAGAGAAATTACATTGGCAGTCACATTATACTTTGCAAGCTCTCTGGCGGCTGATTTTGTCAGGGTAACAACTCCGCCCTTTGCTGCTGCGTAATTGATCTGACCGATTGTTCCCACCATGCCTGCAACAGAAGTCACATTGACGATCCTTCCATAATTCTGCTGCATAAAATACTTTGATGCCGCTTTAATGCAAAGCCAGGGACCCCTCATCTGTACATTAACAACTTCGTCCCAAGTAGCCACGCTCAGTTTATGGAGCATGCCAGGTTTGGAAATACCTGCATTGTTGATGAGTATATGAATTGAACCAAAATTCTCAACACAGGCTTCGATAATCTTCTGCGCATCTGCTTCATCGCCGACGTCACCTTTTACGGCAACGGCTTTACGTCCCATGCCTTTAATAATCTCAACAACTTCATCGGCTGCTTTCTGATTTCCTGCATAGTTGACAACAACATTGGCGCCTTCCTGAGCGAAGGCAATGGAAATAGCTCTTCCTACTCCTCTCCCGCCGCCTGTTACGACTGCATTTTTTCCCTCTAATTTCATAACAGCCTCTCCTTCATGTGAAAATTTTTATTAGCCATAATATTATATTTCATAGGAAATTTATGTCAAGACAAAAGTACTAATATAAATGACTTTTTCTATGCGATTGTGAAAAAAAGTACTATTTTATAGAGGTCAACTCTCCCCATGTTGTTAACATGTAAAGCAAAAAAGTGTTTTTTGCTGTTTTTATGGTTTTGGACATGGTTGGGGAGGTGAACTGTTTTTTGTTGCAAATTTGTCCGGTTTATTTAATCATTGAGAATAATCATGTTCGCACGAGAGGGAGAGACAAAATAAACCGAGGGACGAAAGAACCTCGGTGTTGAATAGAAACCCTTTAGCGAGCTGCGCGAGCGAGAGGGGGTGGCGAGAAAGACCGTTGGACGAGGGACGTCCGCTGCGCTAGGACGAAGGACGAAAATACAAGACCCTGGCGTGAAATGAAACCCTTAGCGAGCTGCGCGAGCGAGAGGGGGAGGCTCCCGCAGGCTTATGCCTGTGGAGGGGGCGACGCAAGCCCCAATAAATTAAAGGAGGGAAGCATGTTTGTTGTGTTGGAATCTTATCAGGATGGGGTCTATACAATAACGCTCAATCGGCCGGAAAAGAAGAATGCCATGGATTATGAACTGCTGAAAGATCTTTACGAAGCGCTCAGGAGGGCCCAGGAGGAAAAAGCACCCTTTGTTGTTATCAGGGGTTCCGGAAAGGCCTTCTGCTCCGGCGGGGATATTATTGCCTTCAAAGACGCAGAAGATACCGAAGCGCTCATCGATGCCGAGGCCGGTATCCTCCATGAGAGTATTAAAACGATCCGCACTATGAATGCCATTGTCATCGCAGCCATTGAAGGTGTTATGGTCGGCGCAGGTATTGGCCTTGCCCTTGCCTGCGATCTCTCTATTGCAACAAGAAATACTGTTATGAACATGGGCTACCGGAGGATCGGTCTTACCCCTGATGGCGGAGGCAGTTTTTTCCTTGCAAGGATGGTAGGGGCGAAGAGGTTCAATGAATTTTATCTTTTTTCACGAAATATTACCATGGAAGAGGCGAAAGATCTTGGTCTTGTCAATTTTATCTGTGAAGATGAAGAATTTGAGGAAAAACTCAACGCGACAATTACGAGCTTGAGGGCGCTCCCCATGGAGACCATAGGGAATTTCAAAGACCTGGTCAATCGTTCACTCTACAGCGGACTTGAAACCCACCTCGATAAAGAAAGGTTCTATGTTGCCGAGTTGGGTGGTAAACCCCTGTTCAAAGAGAGAATTGAAGGATTCCTAAAGAAGAAATAGCCATGAAAGGTATTTATCTCTTTTCAATCGCTGTTTACATAGGTCTTCTCTGGCTGACAGGCATTTTTGTCGCGAGAAAGTCCCGATCAACTGAGGCTTATCTCGTGGCGTCAAGGGAGCTTTCCATACCTCTTGTTGCGGTACTCGTTGCAGGTACCTGGATAGGTGGTGTCTCTATTGTCGGGATGGCGCAGGGGGCATACATTCATGGCATCGGTGCCTTATGGTTCCAGGCAGGAATCTGGATTGCCATGATTGTGACAAGCCTTCTTCTTGGCAGGATACTCGAAGGGAAAACAACCTATTCAATCCTCGATGTTGTGGGCAGCCTTTATGATAAGAAGACGACGAAGCTTGCAGGGATTATGCAGCTCATGTTTTCAATCTGGGTTGTGACAATGCAGATTGTGGGCGGAGGAGCCATACTTTCCGTTATTATGAAAGGAGAAATATCCTTTCGCGAAGGGATGATACTCACCGCTATTGTTTTTACTCTCTATAATGTTATGGGTGGTTTTGTGGCAACAGCCTATACAAATCTCATACATATCGGCGCAATCGTATTTGGTATTTTTCTGGGCGGGTTTTACGTAATCTTTCATACCGATGCACTCCCGGCTATGGCCGCCCGGCAACACTATTTCCAGCCCTTCGGTGATCTCGGTATTTTTCAGGCAGTAAGCTGGGCCTTTATTAATTTCACCCTTGGTGTCCTTGCACAGCCCATTATTAATACGGCATCATCGGCAAAGTCTGTTTCCGATGGAAAAAAAGGTATATTGATCGGCAACTTCATCGCTATCCCCGTTGTCATTATGGCAGCCCTTTGTGGAATCGTCGCAAAATACAAGTATCCTGATATACCGTCTTTATGGGCCCTCCCTATGCTGCTTGATGTTGTGCCGCCGGTGGTGGCAGTCTTTTTTCTCATCAGTATGTGGGCGCCCCTCATGAGCTCCGGGTCACCCTTTTTGATGGGCGCCACGACCCTTGCCGTAAAAGGATATATCGCGCCTTTTCTCAAGCTCGAAAACGACAGGACGCTCCTTCTTGTATCCAGGCTTACCACTCTTTTTATTGGCGGCGTATCGCTTTTCCTCGGTTTCTTTGTCAAGGAGATATTAAGGGAGGTGACCTGGATTGCAGTCTTTTTAAGCGCCGTCGTATATATCGTTTTCTTGGGATGGCTTGGAAAAAAAATCAACAGCATATACGCTTTCCTGTCGCTTGCCGGAACCATCGTCATTGTAGTATTGTCATTCATAACGGGGATCCATAAGGTTATTCATCCTATATGGCCCGTTACGGTCTATGTGGGTGTTGTTATGGGCATAGGATTTATTGTCCGCAAAAGGGAATTACCCCCCCTGATAAAGTTTGAATAAGCACTATTAATGTGGTAAATAAATCCTTACAATCTATTGATACTAAATAACAGCCCTTATCAAGTCTTAAAAGGAGGATTGCATGAATTTAGTGGAAAGAGCAAAAGAGATTATATTAAAACCGAAAGAAACCTGGGAGAAGATTAAAGGTGAAGAGACGACCGTCAAGGACCTCTACATGTCCTATGCCGGAATCCTTGCTATTATCCCGGCGGTGGCAACTTTTATCGGTATGTCGCTTATCGGCACGTCAGTTTTTGGAATACATTTCCGGGTCCCCGTTGTCTCAGGTTTGGTACAGGCTATCCTTCAGTATGTGCTGACACTCGTCGGGGTTTATGTCGTAGCCTTTGTTATCGATGCCCTTGCGCCAAGCTTTGATTCCAAGAAAAACATGATGGCTGCCATGAAATTAGCCGTTTTTTCCTTTACACCTGCATGGATTGCCGGTGTACTGGGTATAATCCCGATATTGGGAATACTGGCTGTCATCGCTTCACTGTATAGCCTTTATCTGTTTTATGTCGGTCTCCCTATCCTCATGGAAACACCCAAAGAGAAAGTTCTGGGATATTTTGTCGTTATTATTGTCGTCAGCATTATTGTCTCCGTTGTTATCGGCGCTGTCGCGGGGATGGTTGTTCGTGTTCCTGCCGCAGGGTCTTTGGTAATACCCTGACAATATATTGATGGGGATTGGTTACCAAAAGGGAATACTTTTTACTTTGTATAAGTGAGAAGCACTTGAAGATGTAAACACATAGATGTGTTCAAACAATGGCGTTCTGTAAATCAGAGCGCCATTCTATTTTCAGCTTCCTTAGACAGAGGTGTCATAAACCGTTGAGCGGTTACGACGCCTTTTTTATTTTTACGTGCAACGCAGCACGAAATGATTTCAGTGGGCAGGTAACAATGAAAATACTAAAGATGCTGGCGTTGATAGTAATTGCTGTATGCGGAATCATGGCACAAGGGTTCTGCGCAGATGAGAAGCCCCCGGAAGAAAAGATAACAGGCAGCGCATCAGTGGGTGTGTTGAACAGGTATATCTTCAGAGGATATGAGATCGGGAAAAGCGGTCTTGTGATTCAGCCGTCCCTCACTGCGTCTCTTAAAGGTTTCTCGGCAACATATTGGGGAAATATCGATACCAACCAACGGAACACAACGACTGCCGCATTTGCAAATGAGGGAAGGAAAGGTTTTAACGAAACGGATTTAACATTGAGCTATACACATCCCTTTGGGAAGCTCTCCTTGACAGGGGGTTACACTTTCTATAGCCTGAAATATGCCGAGGATACAGAGGAGTTTTTTGCAACGATTGCCTACGATATGCTTACAAAACCGACACTCTCAATCTATCAGGATGTTAATGCCTATCCCGGAACATATATGAACCTTTCCTTTGCCCATTCATTTCCCGTTTATAAAAAGGTTACCTTAGATCTCGGAGCATCCTTTAGTTACTTTATAGGAAGAGGAAATTTCTGGAAAACCTATGATCAATCAACGGGAGACTACACCGGCAGCAAGTACAAAGGATTTCATGACGGCATGGTAAAGGCCGGTTTTTCTATACCGGCAACAAAAGCGTTTGTGATCCAGCCTATAGTGCAGTACTATTTTCCACTTTCAGGGGACGCAAAGAAAACTATGGGTTATGACGTGGCAGGGAACAAAATTGCATTTAACCATAATGGGTATGTTCCTTATAGCCTTGTTGCAGGGATTAACTTTACATATAACTTTTAAAGGAGGAAGATATGAAACGCATTTTAGCCTGCTTAATTTTACTATTGCTCCTTGCATCAATCGGAATTGTCTTTGCTGAAGAACCGAAAGTAGTAGAGGGGGCGACCCTGCCTACAGGAGGACAAACACAAGCCCCGGCAAATATTTATAGCCCGCAAAGCGGGCGAGAAGGGGTGGCTCCGACGGCTTTGCCGGTGGAGGGGGCGACGCGAGCCCCAGTAATTGACTCTGGCGACACTGCATGGGTGCTAATTTCAACGGCCCTTGTTCTTCTCATGACACCGGGACTTGCCTTTTTCTATGGCGGAATGGTGGGACGAAAGAATGTCCTTGGCGTCCTCATGCAATGCTTTACCATACTTTGTATTGTCAGTATCCAGTGGGTACTCTACGGCTATAGTCTTTCCTTTGCACCCGGCAGTGGTTTCTGGGGAGGTTTTTCCTGGTCGGGTCTTGCAAATGTTGGTTTTGCTCCCTATAAGGATTATGCCGCAACGATCCCTCATCAACTCTTTATGGCATATCAAATGATGTTTGCCGTTATCACACCGGCGCTTATCATAGGGGCCTTTGCCGGGAGGATGAAATTTTCCGCTTTTGTTATTTTTACAATTCTCTGGGCAACATTCGTATACGACCCAGTCTGTCACTGGGTATGGGGAGTCGGGGGATGGCTTAAAGACCTTGGCGCACTTGATTTTGCCGGTGGTACTGTGGTGCACATCAATGCCGGTATCGCGGCGCTCATGACAGCCATTTTCATAGGCAAGAGAAATGGGACTACCAACAAAGTCATACTTCCTCATAACCTGCCCTTCACCATATTGGGGACAGCACTGCTCTGGTTCGGGTGGTTCGGATTTAACGCGGGAAGCGCTTTAGGCGCAAACGAGCTTGCTGTCAATGCCTTTGTCGTTACTAACACCGCTGCGGCTGCCGCCGGATTAACCTGGGCACTTATCGACTGGATATTCAATGACAAGCCCACCATGCTCGGCACAGCCACAGGGGCTGTGGCCGGTCTTGTTGCCATTACGCCTGCGGCAGGCTTTGTGAGCGCCCTCTCGGCCATCATCATCGGTGTTCTGGTAAGTGTATTCTGTTATATGGCGGTGACACTCATTAAACCTAAGTTCGGTTATGATGATGCCCTTGATGTCTTCGGCGTCCACTGTATAGGCGGTATATGGGGCGCCCTCGCGACGGGCCTCTTTGCCTCAAAGGCAATAAACCCGGCAGGCGCTGACGGACTCTTCTTCGGCAATCCGAAACAGCTTCTCGTCCAGGCTGCAGCTGTTGGAGTTACCGTTGTCTACAGTTTTGTTGCAAGTTATATTATCTATAAACTTATCGACGTTGTCATGAAGGTCAGGGTAACTAAAAAAGATGAAACCATAGGTCTTGACCTTACCCAACACCACGAAAACGCATATACGATTATGGAATAGGAGGTATATACGATGAAACTAATCATAGCAATCATTAAACCGGATAGACTGGAAGCGGTAAAACAGGAACTATATAAGGCCGATGTAAACCTTATGACAGTAAATGAAGTTCTGGGGCACGGAAGGCAGATGGGTGTCACGGAGGTTTATAGAGGGGTCAAGGAAATGGGCAACCTCCTGAGAAAAGTACGGCTTGAAATTGCCGTCAACGAAAGTTTTGTGGAGCCAACGATCAAAGCCATTATAAAGGGCGCCCATACAGGTGAAATGGGCGATGGGAAGATTTTTGTGCTGGAACTCGCAGAGTGTATCCGTATCCGCACAGAGGAGCGTGGGCACGAAGCAATAGGATAAATGCGGTGAATAGTAAATAGTGAATAGTAAAAGGCAAAGAGTGTGTCCACAACCATTAAGTCTTGGCGGTGGTCATACTATCTACGGTCGACTATTCGCTCCTCTTGGACTATTCACTATTCACTACCTTTCAGCTATTGTTAACCATAAAATTTTACTTGTAAATTATGGTTAATGTGCATATATTATTTAAGCACAGCGACGTGCCGGTTTCCTCAACGTCATCGAGGGGCTTAACAGTTCAGAACAGAGAAGTTCAAAAAGAGTCAACGTCTTAGACTAGTCAACCCGTAAAACCTTTTGGAGGGTGATATGTCATATACAAATGGTTTAAGACATTTTCCTATCGTAAAAGTGATACCCCTTACCGAACTTGATGCAGGGAAAGAAAGACTCGGTGAATGGGCCTTTGCAGGGATGGTAGCGAACGCCATTGTTTCACTGCAGGATGTGGAATCTCTCTGGAGTTTTGATCATGATTCTACTGGTTTGAAAGAAAAATTTCGAAAACTTTACTATCAGCTTGACTCAATGAAAAAATATTGCGAAAGTGACAGAGAATCATCATTATCAGGTTAGAAATTATATATGGAGGAAATAATGGAACTGACAAAAATATTTGGATCGAATGTTTTCAATGATAAGGTAATGAAAGAGCTGCTGCCCAAGGAGATTTACAAAGCCCTGAAAGAAACCATTGAGAAAGACATTCCCCTCAGACCCGATGTGGCCGATGTGGTGGCAAACGCCATGAAGGATTGGGCCATTTCGAGAGGGGCCACTCACTATACTCATTGGTTCCAGCCTTTAACAGGGATCACCGCCGAAAAACATGACTCATTCATATCCCCTGAAGCCGACGGCAGTGTGATTCTTGAATTTTCCGGCAAACAACTGATCCAGGGTGAGCCTGATGCGTCGTCCTTTCCCAGCGGTGGTTTGCGGGCCACATTCGAAGCGAGAGGATATACTGCCTGGGATTGCACCTCGCCGGCATTTCTGAAAGAAGATGAAAGCAGCAACGTCACCCTTACGATTCCCACAGCCTTCTACTCATACAACGGTGAAGCCCTCGACAAAAAAACACCTCTGCTCAGGTCCATGAAAGCCGTGTCAAAGCAGGCACAGCGTGTTTTAAAGGCACTGGGCAACACTACTTCCACGAAGGTAACCTCCACTGTAGGCCCGGAACAGGAGTACTTCCTGGTGGATAAAAAATTCTATCTCGATCGGATTGACCTTATGTTGACGGGGAGAACAATCTTCGGCGCCCCTGCGCCTAAGGGCCAGGAGCTTGAGGACCAGTATTTCGGCTCCATCAAGGACAGGGTTTCTGATTACATGAATGATCTTGATACCGAGCTCTGGAAGATGGGTATAACGTCCAAAACCAAACACAACGAAGTAGCCCCTGCACAGTATGAGATGGCCCCCATTTTTACGACCACGAATATTGCCACAGACCACAATCAGCTTGTTATGGAAACTATGCAGAAGGTTGCCTTACGCCATGAGCTGGTTTGTTTGCTCCATGAAAAGCCCTATGCAGGCATTAACGGCTCCGGTAAACACAACAATTGGTCTCTTTCAACTGATGATGGCATCAATTTATTGGAACCCGGCAGTACACCCGGTGAAAATGTCCAATTTCTCGTATTTGTCAGCGCACTGATAGCTGCTGTTGACAAGCATGCCGATATTTTACGGGCTACCTGCGCAACTGCAGGAAACGATCATCGCCTGGGCGCCAATGAAGCGCCTCCTGCCATTATCTCAATCTTCATGGGCGAAGAATTAACAGAAATTCTTGCGAAGATTTCAAAGGGCGAAAAGATCACCGCCAAGGGCGCCCAGTTTGTAGGCGTTGGTGTAGATACCCTGCCCATCATCCCTAAGGATAATACCGACCGGAACAGGACCTCTCCCTTTGCTTTTACAGGGAACAAATTCGAATTCAGGATGGTCGGCTCGGCGCAGTCGATTGCGGGGGTGAACGTGGCTTTAAATACCATCGCCGCCGAAGCTTTAGATGAAATAGCTAAACGTCTGGAAAAGGCAAAGGACAAAAACGCCGAAGTTGTAGCCATTGTCAGGGAAACTTATAAGAAGCATAGCCGGGTAATCTTTAACGGCAATAATTATGCCGAAGCATGGGTGAAAGAAGCCGAGAAACGCGGCCTGCCCAACGTAAGAAATGCTGTCGATGCCTTAAAGGCATTCATTACCGATAAAGCCTTCAAGCTCTTTGAAAAATATGAAGTCCTTTCGCATAAAGAACTCCATTCCCGTTATGATATTTATACTGAGGCTTATTCAAAGCAAATCAATATCGAAGCCCTGGTGGCAATCGATATGGCCAAGAAACAGTTTATCCCTGCGGCAATCGAATATGCAACATTCCTTGCTGATTCTATCTCCAGTTTCAAAGCTGTATCTATTGCAGCTAATGTCCAGGAGGACCTCCTTAAAAAGCTCGGCGCACTGCTCACGTCTTCCTATAAGAACCTCACAAAACTTGAAGCAGCAGTTGCGAAGGCACAGCTAATCGCTGATACGGTAAAGAGCGCTGAAAACTATCGTGATAATGTCTTTACGGTAATACAGGCCCTTCGCAAGGATATTGATGCTATCGAAGCGATTGTTCCTGCAGATATGTGGCCGGTGCCAAATTATACAGACCTGCTGTTTAAGCTATAACCCAGGTTAGACCAACAAAAAGGCCGGTCACATGACCGACCTTTTTGTTATACCGGCAAGGGCGGCTGTGGTTTGTTAATGGGGATTCCCAGATAGGATATCAGGTGAAAGGGGTGAAAAACATGGTTCTCTATCTCCTAATCGATCTACCCTTCAAGTACCTCCCGGATCTTCCGGGAAATCTGGGCTATATCGTACGGTTTCTGGATAAAACCATGGCATCCTTTATCCAGAATCTTCTGCGCCTGACCGTTTAAACTGTAGCCGCTGCTGAGGATTATCTTTGCTGAAGGGTCAAGTTCTCTGATACGGTCAAAGGTCTCACTTCCCGAAAGCCCCGGCATAATCATGTCGAGGACTACAAGGGCGATAGTGTCTTTCATCTCTTTATAAAAATTGATTGCCTCTTCTCCGCTACCCATTCCATGCACGGTGTACCCCAGAGACTGGAGGATTTCTTTACTTACCGCAAGGACTGTTGACTCATCATCGACAATAAGGATTGTTTCTGAACCAACGCGTACTTCCGGGACAGAAGGTATTTTTTCAAGAACATCTTTTTCTGATGCAGGGAGGTAGAGGATAAAGGTGGTGCCATGGCCAGGTTCACTGTAGACGTTTATAATGCCGTTATGCCCCTTCATGATCCCGTAGACCATTGCAAGTCCCAATCCTGTCCCTCTTCCCATCTCCTTTGTGGTAAAGAATGGGTCAAAGATCCGTTTTATTGTCTTTTCATCCATGCCCGTACCGGTATCGGTGACGGAGATCTTGACATAATTCCCGGGAGGTATGGCATAGGGTGCTGCATAGCTCTTGTCAAGAGTAATATTCCCGGCCTCGAGGTAGAGTTCTCCTCCTGATGGCATGGCATGCCAGGCATTGACATAGAGGTTAAGGAAAACCTGCTCGATTTGACCCTGATCGGCTTCCACCGTCCAGAGATCCTTATCGTACTTTCCGTGTATAGTGAGCTCTTTCTTGGTTCTGCCGAACATGGTTGAGGTTCTCTTCATGATCTCATCTATATTTACCGGTCGCATTTCATACCTGCCGCCACGGGCAAAAGCCAGGAGTTGTCTGGTGAGATCTGCTGCACTGCGGACCTGCTCTTCAATATGTTTAAGGCGTTCATGATGGGGGTGATGTGTATCGAGTTCCAGCATTATGAGAGAAGCATGTCCCTGAATGCCCATAAGAAGGTTGTTGAAATCATGGGCAAGACCACCGGCAAGGGTACCAACAGCTTCCAGCTTTTGGGCCTGAATGAGCAGCCCTTCAAGGCGTTTCTGCGCAGTGACATCAGTGACCGAGGCCAGCACTGCATCTTCACCGGCCATTGTAATGCTGGTCAGGAAGATCCTCGCCGGAAAGACAGATCCGTCGATGGGCCGCCGGGCAATCCATTCGAATGATACGGATTTACCATTGACAACCTTTTCCCACGTAGCCGATAATTGATCGAGAGGATTGCCAGGACCGGAATAATCCTTTTCAATAGAAAATGATAGCGCCTGGTCATAACTGACCTGGTACATTGCCAGCATCTTGGCGTTGACATCGATGACCTTGCCATTCATGTCATGAATAAAAATACCATCCTGCACACTGTTAAAGATTGTTCGCAGGTTGTCCCGCGAAATATTGAGGGCTTCTTCGGAAAGTTTGCGATTTGTAATGTCCACTACGGTCCCTTCATGGTAAATGACCGTGCCTTCATCGTCTTTAATTGCCCGGGCGTTTATGGATACCCAGACGGAGTGTCCATCTTTGTTGAGGAGTTGTGTCTCAAATCCCTTAGCAACCCCCT
>PNOF01000064.1 GCA_013824645.1 Syntrophus sp. (in: bacteria)
AGTTTCGAGGCAATACGCGACCAATGTAATCCGCCCATACATATCGACAGGATCCTTGAGAGGCTCTCGGGTCTGGAGCTTCCCGGGAAAGAACATTTTGAGGACTACCTGCGCCACAAGTCTCGTGTGAACCACAAGCCGAAGACAATCAACAGCTCCTTCACTTCGGTCATGCTCTTCCTCAAGTTCTATGGAAAGTCAGGTAAGAAAGAGCTTCAGGAGATCGAACATGCTGACCTTGAAGCCTTCATCGAGCACGAGCAGGACCGGGGTATGCATATCTCGACGGTGAAGACCAGGATGGCATCCATCATAGCCTTTTTCCATTTCCTTATCGAACAGGACCTCATCAGCGGGTCATTCCTCAAGAGAAGGATCCGGCTGAAGCTTCCTGAGACACTGCCACGGGCCATCAATCCTTTAGATATAAAGAAGCTTCTCTCCATCATCGACCACACCCGGGACCGGGCACTCATCTTTCTTCTTCTCAGGACAGGCATACGGATCGGTGAAGCATTAGGACTGACGATGAATGACATCGATCTTACGGAGAGGACAATCCACCTCTTTGAGGGAGAGAAAAACAGTATGGGCAGGGTGGTCTACTTAAGCAACGATGCTCTCTTCTGTTTAAAACGCTGGTTCAGATTAAGGGATACGGAAAAGACACTCATCTTCTACGGAAAGGGCAATGCCTCCATATGTTACAGTACAGCAAGGACACGCTTTGTCAAGTACCTCGAAGAGGCAGGACTCGCACATAAGGGCTATACGGTTCATTGTCTGAGACACACCCACGCCAGTGAGCTCTTAAATGCCGGCATGCGTCTGGAAGTCCTCCAGCAACTCATGGGTCATCAGGATATCGAAGTAACCAGACGGTATGCCCGTTTAACGGACAGAACCCGCGAGGAGGAGTACTTCCGGGCCATGGCTATTATAGAAAAGGGAGGGATCAATGGAGACTACTGAACTTATCAGGTACGGCAGGTCTCTCAAGAGAAAGAACTACTCGGCGCATACGGTGAAGAACTACATAAACATAATGGATCACTTCGTAAGATGGCTGAGAGTACCCATCAAGGAAGTAATCCGTAAAGATATAGGGGTTTATGTGGATCAGCTTTTGAGAAAGCACAGAACAGCAAAGACGATTACCTGCCATTTGCAAACAATACGTCTCTTCTTCGACTATCTCATCAATGAGGAAGGAATAGCCATGAACAATCCGGTTACCAGGATATCGCTCCGTCTGCCAAAACCTCTCCCCAGGCATCTGAAGGATGGTCAGGTCACTACCCTATTTACCGTAATCACGGATGTGAGAGATAAAGCCATGTTCATGGTAATGCTCCGCTGTGGTCTTCGGGTCGAAGAGATTGCCAAACTGAGCGTCGATGCGATAGACTTAAAGAGAAGACAGCTCTTTGTCTTCAATGGAAAGGGTGGTAAGGACCGGGTGGTATACTTGAGCGAGGATGCCCAGTCTTTACTTGAAGTGTATCTCAAGAAACGGTCGTCGAAAGTGAAAGGATTATTCCTGGTACAGAAGGGACCCATGACAGAAAAGCCGATATCGGTGAGGGGCATCCAGAAGAGGATCGAATACTATGCCAGAAAGAGCGGACTAAACGTCTCCTGTCACCAACTCAGGCATACGATGGCAACCCAGCTCTTAAACGCCGATGCTGCCCTCGTCACTATCCAGGACCTTCTGGGACATGGGCAGATTACTACGACACAAAGGTATTGCAGAGTATCGAATCTGAAGGTGCAAAGGGATTACTACAAGGCTATTGAGGTCGTTATGCAACGATCCCAGTCACCTAAAAACTATGAGTTTGAATTGGATAAAAAATGGATAAGGGAAAATAGGGTGTAAGTAACTAATATTAAGAGAGAAAGCAAGATATGTTACGTATAGCACCTACAACTGTTGTATATGGCCTTTTAGTTTTGACTGTGAATTACGGGAGGAAATGTTCGGTTTTATAAACAGCAAAACAAGACCCGCCCCAATTCTTACATAAAAATGGCGAGAGGCTTACGCTACGGCATGAAAAACTTCAGAAAACAGAAATCCAGAACCCAGAAACCAACTACCGAGCGGAAAGGGCAACCCGAAACCCGAGGGGGCCGTCGTACCTGCCCGACGGATCGAGGGCATGCCGGAAAGAAGCACGGCTGTCCCTCGGATTGTCGGCCCAACCGCCGCCACGAAGCACCTTGGCATAACCGGAAGAAGGTCCTCCGGGGTTATCTCTGGGACTGCTGGAATAATAGTTCTTGTCGTACCAGTCAGACACCCACTCCCAGACATTGCCGGACATGTCGTAGAGGCCCAGAGAGTTGGGTTGTTTCTGGCCCACAGGGTAGGTTTTACTGCCTGAATTGGACTTATACCAGGCATATGAACCGAGACTTGATTCACTGCTCGTACCTGCATATTTCTCTTTTTTACCGCCACTGCGGGCAGCATATTCCCATTCTGCTTCAGTGGGGAGGCGGTAGGATTTGCTGGTTTTGCTGTTGAGTTCTTGGATGAAGTCCTGAATGTCATTCCATGAAACACTTTCAACTGGGCAGGTATCACCGCAGGATGTAAAGTGCGAAGGGTTATTCCCCATGATGGCTTTCCACTGTCCTTGGGTAACTTCTTGCTTCCCCATGTAAAAATCAGAGACGCAGACATTGTGGGCGGGTTTTTCATTAGGTAGACCATCCCCGAAGGTATCGCCCATATCGAAGCAACCGCCTTTGACAAAGACTAATTCAATTGAAGCCCGCTCCAGCCTGTACTCAAGCTTGATGATTTCGTCGTTGACCAGCTGTGCGTCATCGGCTTTGGGTGCCAGGATCACATAGCGGCGATAGCTGGCGATTGCATCTTTTAGTTGTCCCATTTTGGACTGAACCGATCCCAGGTTGTACCAGGCTGCTGCCATAGTTGGCGCAAGCTCGGTTGCTTTTTTAAACTCAGCGGCTGCTGCTGTCAACTCAGCCTCGCTTTTCGCCATTTCAATGGCTGCCATCCCGCGTACAAGATGTTTACGGGCTTCGTCAGCACTGCTCTGGCCGAAAACCGGTGCTGCCAGCCCCATGATGATAAACGATGTTATTATCAAACGGTAATAAGATGTTTTCACGATTTTATTCTCCTTTCCATTAACCGGGCACTACCAGAATGGGGTAACGAGGAAGTACGGGGAGTTCTTATAGTCTGCAGGGCTGAAATCAACACCCAGTTTCACCTTTACCTTGTCATCAGATTTTGGGATATTCCGGCCGGCATTATTGATTAACGCCCAGTCGGATTCCGAGCAGACCACATTATCTTTGCCCCACGCACCATAGTTGGTATCAGTTGACGGGTATTTGCCGAACCAGGTGTCTTCATTCACCAGTTTCTTATTGTTCTTTTGCGCCAGCTCTACTGCCGCTGTGAAAAGCCGTTTCCCTTCCTTTTCGTTCAGCGGCTGTGCCAGTTTGGCTACTTCAGCCCCTCGGGGGATATACCGCTTCAGAAACTCATCTTCAGAAATGATGCGCGGACCTTCAAAGGGCTGGTTATCCAGGAAGAGCTTTTTGCCGTTAACCTCTTTGAGATAGAGAACAGTATGCGAAGTCTCTGATGCATAGTCCCAGGAAGAAAATGTGTTGTCTACTGCAGCAATTAGCTTTCCCTTAATAAGCAGCACGTCACCGGACTGCAGTTCATTGAACGTCTTCCAGGGCATCGGAGGGGCGTTTGTTGTTAGCGAGTTATAGATCGCACTGGCATACTTGTTTGGCTCCACGAGCCTCTGTTCGATAAGCTGATTCTGTTTCTTCATCCAGCCGGCATTCATATTCTCAAATTCGTCCTGTTCCTTTAGAACAGTCAGGTCAACAGGTGCAGAGTCTTGTGTGCCTTTGTCATAGAGTGTTTTCAACCCAAGCGTCCCTGTACTGGTCCCTTTGAGAGTGCCCAGAAGCTGGTCCTTTTTCTCAGCAAAATTCTTCTGTTGTTCAAACTCCAGTAACTTTTGCTTCTGTGCTTTTTGAAACTGTTGTTGACGTTCGGCCTCCTGCTGCGCCTCTTTTTGCTGTTGGGCTGCTGCGTTGTTTCCGGGCTCCTGCATCAGTCCATCCAGCACACCCTGGAACAACTGCAGCTTGATTTGGTTATTCGTGGAGAGGCTACCGGACTTACTGCCGGAAGATGATTTCTTTGATAATCCTGATTTAGGTTTGCATACCGGCATGCTCCGATTGCCGTTAGAACAGTCACAGTCGTAGTTTTTCATATTTTTATCTATAGCATAGGCTTTCAGGGAGCCTGGACAATCAATCTCCGCTCTTGCCCAAGTTACGGAAATAAAAAAGAGCATGGCTGCCATCAAGCATATAAATATGATTGCTGCGGATATCCTTGGACAGGTGTCAGGGCATACACTGTTCACTGCCATACAAAAACCTCCGGGCTTTCAGCCGCATTGTAAATTTAAGCATTAAAGTAACTGCAAGGGGGGTCTTGTGCAAGGAGAGTCAAGTCTTGCAGGGACGTATTGAATCTTGATTCTTACGCTCCTTTTCTTAATTATACTGCAATGTTAATTAATTTACAAGTGAGCCTCTTGCAAAACTCCTGAATTAAGCGTATTTCTTTTGTGAATTATAGAGTATTTAAGGCTCTCCTGTGGTAAAATGTGTTATCAATACAACATGTTACGAAGGAGAGCCGGTGCAACTATTAGACAGAATATCATGGTTGAAATGCAGAATACAAGAGAATTTGTTTCCCCATCTGAGAGAATGCCTTGATGATCCCTTAACAGAGAAACAGAAGGATCTCATTATGATTCTGGAGGTCATTGAAATAGAAAAGCATGTCCGGCACCTGAATGAATCCTGGACAGGAAGACCACTGGAAGACAGGTGTTGCCTCGCCCGCTCTTTTGTGGCAAAAGCAGTCTATAATCTCGATAATACCCGGATGCTCATCGACCTTCTGCATACTATGCCTGTCTTACGGAAGATATGCGGGTTTGTGCAAAGAAGCGATATTCCTTCAGAAGCAACCTTCTCCCGCACCTTTCAAGAATTTGCCCTTTCCGGATTGGGAGACACTGCACATAAAGCATTGGTAAACACCCATCTGGCTGATCAACGCAATCGGCCATATTGCGCGAGATGCGACTGCCATTGAAGGGAATGAGAAACCCCGAAAGAAAAAGAAGAAGGAAAAGAAAGCCCATAAAAGAGGCAGACCGAAAAAGGGAGAGATACGGGAACTCAAAGAAGAGAAACGCCTGGACCAACAGGTAAACCAGACTCCCCTTGAAGCCCTTCGGAATATCCCCGTTCATTGCAACGTGGGGACAAAAAAGAATGCCAAGGGATACAAAGAGACTTGGGATAGGATACATAAGCCCACATCGATACCGCTGATTGTGGATTACCCGTTACCGTCGTTGTCACCGCTGCATCTCTCATGACAGTCAGGTCGCGATCCCTATGATGAAAATAACCTCAGAGAGAATAACCTATCTCTATGATCTTATGGATTCTGCCTATGATGCACCACAGATCCGCGGGGTAAGCAGATCATTGGAACATGTCCCCATTATCGATAAGAATCCCCGTAGTAAGGGTAACGCAATACCAATGGCGCCCGCAGAAGCACTCAGGTACAACGAGAGAACCGTAGCGGAGAGGACCAACGGCAGACTCAAGGAAGAGTTCGGGGGAAGACATGTCAAGGTACGAGGACATGCGAAGGTTACGCTCCATCTTATGTTTGGTATCATTGCGCTGTTTGCCGATCAATTGTTAAGGCTTACCCGGTAGGTCGTGCTTTTTCACTCCATTCCTGTCATCGTCGGGAGAGGTGCGCAAAAAATGAGTAATGAAAAGAGGAAAATACCGATAGCGACCTATATGGACGCACCTTAAGCTACAACGAGGGGCAAATCAGGCCATGATGACACGGGAAGGCCGGGAGTTTTGCAAGAGGCTCTATGGTCTGAACAATTTCTTTAACTGGCTTAGAGAAAGAGGAATTATAACCGAAAAACCACTGTTCCCAAAGATAACAGGTGATGACAGCAAGCCACGGGTTGCAATCGATTGGGAAACTCAAGATGAAGTTCTTAAAAAAATACCGGAAGAGCACCGGGACATCATAGAATTCATGAATGAAACAGGTTTAAGGCCCGGGGAGGTATTGGCCCTCTTATGCGAACATATGGACTTAAACAATTGTATAGCAAGGATAGAAAGTACTTATGTCTCAGGAAACAAGATCAGACCCACTACGAAACAAAAAAGAAAGGGGGTAATTCGTTTATCAGAAAGGGCTTGGGAGATCGCAAAAAAACATATTCAAGAAAAACTCCCAAAACAGTTTCTATTCATAAACCCGAATACCAATAAGGGCTACCTTCCAAAAGTGTTGTGGTATCAATTCCATGTGCATTCAGGGCTTGAGAACATAACCCTTTATGAAGCGACAAGGCATTCTTTTGGAACTCAGCTGATTGAGAACAACGATATATACAAGGTGAAGGAAGCGATGCGGCATTCTGATATATGAATGACAGAGAAATATCTGCATCTGAAAGTTGCAAAATTAGCTGATATGGTGAACTCAAGAAAGAGACCTGTAAAGCTACTAAATAGAAGTGATATAGAAGTGAGAAATGAACGGTAAAACTCCTTCTATATCACTAAGTTAAATGGTGGAGGCGGCGGGAATCGAACCCGCGTCCAGAAAAGAAGACTTCAAAGAGCCTACATGCGTAGTTAGCGTTTTAAATCTCAGACAGGAAAACACCCGCTAACAGGTTTTTTCGCATCCCAGCCTATAAGGTTTCGCCTTATCGTATAGACATTCGGTAAAGCTATCCCGCTTGTATGACGCCATATCAGACTTGAAGCAGGCAGAAAGTCCGTATGACGTAGCAGCGATTAAGCTGCTAGTGCTAACTCGTGAGAGTCTGCAGTTGTGTTTATGTCCGCTTGGGTACGGGTAAGCAGTAACCCGGCATGCCTCTTTGACCCTTGCATCCCTGTCGAAGCCAGTCGCCCCCTTCATCGTATTCTTGATTCCCTTTCCATTAATCTTTTTTCGTCTTTCTTCTTAATGCTGTCCCGTTTGTCGTAGAGCGTTTTCCCTCTTGCAAGGGCAAGCTCCATCTTTACCATATTCCTGTCGTTGAAATAGAGTGAGAGCGGTACCAGGGTATATCCCCTCTCTTTCACTTTGCCCATGAGCTTGTCAATCTCTCTTCTGTGCAGGAGGAGCTTCCTCGTCCTTTTCGGTTCGTGGTTAAAAATATTCCCGCAGGAATAGGGACTGATATTGGCATTGACAAGGAAAAGCTCACCATCTTTAATGCGGGCGTAGCTCTCCTTCAAATTTCCCTTTCCTTCCCTGAGGGCCTTCACCTCTGTACCGGTCAGTATCAATCCCGTTTCGAATTTATCCTCAATGTGGTACTCATGGAAGGCCTTTTTATTTGTGCAAACTGTTTTCATAACATTAATATAACACATCCGGGGCTAAAAAAGAAGGGGGGGTCAGGCCTCGATAACGGGCAGTTCGATAACAAACTTTGTCCCTTTGGGCAGGTTGTCCTCAACATGGATCTTCCCGTGGTGCTCGAGGATGATGGAATGGACGATGGCAAGACCGAGACCAGTACCGTCCTTGTCTTTTGTAAAATAGGGGTCGAATATCTTTTCTTTATCTTCCTGAGAAATGCCCCGGCCTGTATCGGAAAATTCAATAACAACTGTCTCCCTCGCTTTCTCGTACTTTGTGTGGACACTGATGGCCCCTTCATGCCCATCTATGGCCTTCACGGAATTGGTAATGAGGTTGATAAGGGTCCTTTTGAGTCCGTCTTTATCGACCCTGAAAGGGGGTATAGACTCCAGTTTGATGAGAAAAACGATATTCTGATACAGGTTTTTGTAAAGATCCATGGCCTCTTCAACGATGGCATTGAGATCTTCAACGGTTTTTGCCTGCGAAATGCGGGTAAGTTTCGTCAGCTCATTGACGATCCCCTTTATATCATCGACAGAACGTATGATAATCGACGTGGCCTCATCGAGAATCTCCTTCTCGTCACCCTGAAAATGGGACAGGATCTTCCGCCGAATCCTTTCAGCCGAAAGAATAATAGGGGTAAGCGGATTTTTGATCTCGTGGGTAAGTTTCCGTGCCACTTCTCTCCATGTGGCAAGCTTTTCAGCCCGGACAATGTGGGTAATATCATCAAAGGCAACAATGAACCCCTCTACCCTGTTTGATTCATCCTTCAGGGCTGTCAGAGATGCCCGTAAATAGGTAATGTTCTTCTTGATAGTTAAGCGCAGCTCCTTGGTAATACTTCCACGGCCTGCAAGCCTTACGTCTTTCAGGAACGATTTTGTGAGCATCCTGAAATCGTCGCCGAAGACCTCCCTGATGGGCGTTCCATACCATGAGTCTTTCTCTAAACCGAGAATGGTTTTCGCTGCCCTGTTTAAAAGAAGGATGTATCCCTTCTTGTCCGTCGATATGATGCCCGTGGCAACGTTATCAAGGATTACCTCCATATATCTCCTTTTCTCCTCTATCTCGTCTTTGGCAATCTGCAACTCCCTTGCCATGCCGTTAAAAGCTGTAACGAGCGTACCGATCTCATCCTTACCTCTGTCCTCAATGTTAATATCAAACTTGCCTTTTGCTATGATGGCAGCGCCTTCCTTTATCATCTCGATAGGCCCGGTAATTTGGGCGGCCATTTTAATCCCTACCCACAAGGAGACGAAAATGGTCAGGATGGTGATGAGAAAAAGAGGTACAATGAAACTGTATTTGAGCACCTTTTTGATTACCCTCGATTCCTTGAATTCTTTGCTGACAGAAGCAATCTGCTTAATCCGCTCAGTGCCTTGGACCTTCATTTTATCACCAATGAACAGGACAGCCTCCGGGGTCCCGCTCTCATCGAGGACTTGTTTGCCCATAATAATCATTTCGCCATCGCCTACAGGAATAATCTCTCTTATTGAGCTATCATGGAGCACACCTTTAATCTTGCCTGCAAGCTGCTTTTCAATATCCTCCTTTGTGTTATTCGTTACGATACCCTTTGTTGCCAGATTATGGATTGACTGATATTCGAGGAAATAGGTCTTTTCATTCTTTTTCAAGTACGCTTTGAGGGCTGCTTCATTTCCAACGAGGTTTTTCCTGGCAATCTCCCGTGCCATCAAATTCGCGATTTTATCATACCGTTGAAAAATATCCTCATAGTGATACTGTGAGAGAGTAAGGGCGTTTTCGAGGGTATCTTCAATTTTCTGACCAAACCACCTGTCCATACTGACATAGAAAAAACCTGTGGCGAGGATAAAGAGTGTAAAAGAAGGAACAATAGAAATAAAAAGCAGAGTAGATGTCAGTCTCTTCTTTAATCCTGAACCCCATATCCCCCTTTTCTTTTCTATGTAGGACTTAAGAATAATTCTGGTAATAAGGAAAAGGAGCAGCAGGATCAGGAGCAGGTTGATATTAAGGACAACCACGAGAAGCTTGTTTTCCTGGACAGGAAAAAACCGTGCGAAATTCGGGAGGCTGATTTCAAGAAAAACCAGAAAGCTGAAGAGCAAAAGTATGACTGCCGAATAAGTGATTTCTTTTCTATATTTCATAGTGTCTTTGGGCCGGCCCCAAGATGGATTATACCCTATCTCCTCAGAGAAACAAAGTTAATCTGTCGGCTGCCCTGTTCCCCTTTTCTGTAAGAAGCAAAGAGATCATCCGTACAGTAGGTGCAAAGTCCGGTATCATAAATGGTCTCTATTCCTGCTCCTGCGAGGAGCTCCCTGTTGGCCCGGCTCAAATCGAGATAAACGACGTCATTTTTTTTAACAAAGACCCTTTCACTAAAACCTTCTTTTTGGAATATGTCGAGCACTTCTCCACCAACCTCATAACAGCAGGAGCGGATGGAGGGACCAAGGATGGCAATCATATTTTCTCTTCCGGCGCCGAGGCGCACCATCTTTTCGACTGCCTTTTGTGTAATCTTTTTAGCTGTGCCCCGCCATCCCGCATGGACAATGGCAACCATGGGGCAAAGAGTGTCTGCAATGATAACGGGAAGACAGTCTGCTGTTTTTATTATGGCGGCTACCTGTGGTTCGACAAGAATGATCCCGTCTCCCCTGTCTGGTCTCTCCCCCTTTGTTACAATATGGATTTCATCGCCATGTTCCTGGTCCATAACAATAATATCATGGAGCGCGAAGGCTTCAAGAAAGGCGTTTCTATCTGCGCCAATAAAGGTATGGGATGGGGATTCCTTTGTGAAAAACCCATGCACTATCCCTTTTGCCTCAAGTTCCGGCAAAGAGTAATAGGACCAGCCATTAACGTATCTCAGTTCAAATGTCACGGAAGACCTCAGTTATTTACCGTTAAGTGAATATTGTTCAAAATTATCATTTGGCCTCTGTGTTATGGGCCGCAATAAAATCCTCCATATCAGCCGGTACAGGAGCTTCTATCTTCACGGGCGTCTTTTTTGCAGGATGAATAAATTCAATTCTATAGGCATGAAGCAACGGTCTCGGCGTAAGTAATTTTGCTTTTTTTCCGTATATTTCATCGCCCACGATGGGATATCCTCCATGTACGGCATGTACCCGGATCTGATGGGTCCTCCCTGTTTTCGGGTAGGCTTCGAGATAGGTGAACCCGTTTAGGTGTTTCAATGCCTGAAAGGTGGTCTCAGAGATTCTGCCGCCTGTTTTGAGTACTGCCATTTTTTTACGTTCTACCGGATGCCGCCCGATGTTGCCTTCTACGATCCACCGTTCCTTCTTCACATCTCCTTCAACAATTGCCCGGTAGGTCTTGGTAATGCTTCGTTCTTTGAAAAGGTCCGAGAGCATCTCCTGCGTCTTTGAATCCTTGGCAATGAGGATCACACCCGTTGTACCCTTATCAAGCCTGTGAACAATGCCGGGACGGACTCCAGATCCAATTTGAAATTTGAAATTTGAAATTTGAAATCTCTTTTCAAGGTACGACAGGACAGCATTCACCAGGGTGCCAGAAGCATGGCCGAAGGAAGGGTGGACAACCATATCGCCGGGTTTATTGACTGCAAGCAGATATTCATCTTCATAGAGAATATCGAGGGGAATATCTTCCGGGGTAAGACTGAGTGGCTCTTCTTCGGGGATTTCACCTTTAATATCCATGGATTTTTTTGTTTTCAGAGAGGGTTTCGGCACCTTACCTTCAACATGAACATGGCCGCCTTCAATCATATCTTTTGTCTTTGTCCGTGTAAGAGAAAGTTTTTCCGACAGAAAGACATCAAGCCTTGTATCATCTTCATCACAGATAATATGGAAACTATTGTCCATTGCTCAGGGCAGTTTCCAAGCCGGAAAGGACCAGCGGCTCGTCTTCCTGCAGGATAGTCCTCATATCGAAGAGGAGCCTTTCCTTTTCTATCCGTCCGACGATGGGGACCGCAAGATTTCGTAAACGTGCTTCGAGGGCTTCAACACTCATGTTGTGAGGTATGAACGATAAACCGTAAGAAGGTATGACGACATCGGGAAAACTTCCGCCTCCCACTTCCGAATAGACCTCCACAACTGAAACGGTTACATTATTACATTTCTTCTTTAATTGTCTTGCGAGGCGTTGCGCCCTCGTCTTGAGAACGCTTACATCCTCATGAATCATCCGGAGTGTCGGTATTTCCTTTTTTGCATGCTCCATATCGAGATAGAGGAGGAGCGTACTTTCAAGCCCTGCAAGGGTAAACTTATCCGGTCTCAGCGCTCGTGTCATGGGGTTCTTCTTGAGGGCATCAATGAAATCTTTTTCACCGGCAATAATCCCTGCCTGCGGCGCCCCGAGGAGTTTATCTCCGCTGAAGGATACCATATCAAGACCCTTGGCAATCTCCTGGAAAATATGGGGCTCATCGAGTATGCCTTCGGCCTTGACAGAGTATAAAAGGCCGCTTCCCGCATCGTAGAAGGTGGGAACATTGGACCTTTTACCAAGGGCTGTTAATGCCTCAACATTTGTTTCATGGGTGAAACCACGGATACGGTAATTGCTCGTATGGACCTTCATGATAAGGCCTGTATTATCGGTAATGGCACGCTCGTAATCCGCGATATAGGTCCTGTTCGTCGTACCCACTTCTTTGAGAATGGCGCCGCTTTTTTTCATCACATCAGGTATTCTGAAGGAACCGCCGATCTCCACAAGCTCCCCCCTCGAAATAATGACCTCTTTGCCTTCGGCGAAGGTATTCAGAACAAGAAAAACTGCACCGGCATTATTATTGACAACAAGCGCATCTTCAGCGCCGGTCAATTTCCTCAGGACTGCGATACAGTGATCATGGCGATCACCGCGGTCACCCTTCTCAAGGTCATATTCAAGGTTGGAATAATGCGAGGCGACAGTAATGATGGCGTCAATTGCGGTTTTTGCAAGAAGGGACCTTCCAAGATTCGTGTGAATAATCGTGCCTGTTCCGTTAATCACCCTTCTCAAGGTCGGGGTGGTGAGGATGACAATCTTCTTTCGCGTCTCATCGACAATAACGTCAATTACCGGTATAGACAGAACCTTTCCTGTTTTAATGTCAACCCTCAGTTCATCGAGGTACTGCCTCAGGGCATCTTTCGCAATCCCTTCGGAATAGCTTTTAATAAGCTCCTGCCAGTCATCATGAACCAGAATCTCATCAACCTTCGGTATCTTTCTCAAAAGTTCATTTGACATATCGCAACCCCCAGAATTATTTTGTATCATACCGGATGTACATTATCAATATGATTGATTCTGAGGGTTGTTGTTTGTTGAGAGTAGCAGGCCAACGGCTTGGAGGGGAAAGAGTCTCTGCGCGCCCTGTCGCGTCATGCGCTGCTCAGCGTATGCATATACGCTTCCGCGCCAGCAAGCCGCACCAGTGCATCGCATATCCATCTTTCCCCTCCAAGCCGTTGGCCACTCCACGCCGGGAATAAGTCCCGGCAATAGTCGAGGAGTATTCAATGTATTTGCGCTTCGCGGAGCGAAGCTTTATGGTTTGCGGCAATCCGAGGGTACGTAGGTGGCTACGGATATCTTCCACCTCGCTTTTGCCTTATATTCCAGAATGCTACATTAACAAACAGTAATCATTGCTTTTTTAAGAAGCAACGATATCATATTGTAAAGTCAATAATTACCAACTTGGTATACTAATAAGGTCTTTTA
>PNOF01000065.1 GCA_013824645.1 Syntrophus sp. (in: bacteria)
AACCTTTCTCTTTCAAAATATCTTTCTCCTTTCCGCCCTTAGAGTCTAAACTTTTTGGGGGAAAGTGTCTCACTTATATTGGCACAGAGGGGAACTGCCACCTTCCCGGTAATTGTGTAAACGGTAATTGTCTTGCCCCCAACCGATACGGTAGGGTTACCTGGCTTATCCATTCCACCGAGAGTGTTGAAGGTAAAGGTTTGTGTTCCAACACTTGCGTCCGCTGGTAGCTTCAATGTTTCAAAGGCAGCGCCACTATTGCAAGGAGTCGTGTTATTACACAGATAAACATTAGTACTGCCTTCAAAGGCTATGCTCAGTGTGTGTCCGACAACACCAGTCCCCCGGTTCGCCATTGCCCGCATCTGCGCATACTGGATGTATGCTACCGCCTGGTCTACAGCGGTAATATTGGCAGTCTCTGAGCGGGTCATAGTTACTCTCGCTGCAACGACGACACCGAGAATAGCGAGAAGACTAATGACGATAATCAACTCGATACTGGTAAAACCGCGAATGCTCACTTTTTTATGCATATTGTCCACAGTTACCGGCATTCTCTTCTTGCTGGTTTACCTGTCCTAATCCATTTTTCATTTTATTCATAAACTCTGCATCTTCTTTGTCTGCGTAATCACTACGAACACAGATACAATGAGAGAACAGGTAAGAATTATGGCGGCTATCAATTCATAGAGAGTAAAGCTGAAGAAGCCATCTCCCCTCTTACGAGTGAAAACGGAGAGCATGGGGGATGAAGGGAGTGCATTCTTTGTCATCGGACTTGTCTCCTTTATCATCATCAAAACCTCAATAAAGCGCTTGCTTTCCCAATATTTCCTTGATAACTCCATCCGGTAAGCCCCCGATTATGCCGGGGACCCAAAGAGTTTGACTATGCAGCTGCAAAGTGACGAACGTCTACTTGTACTCCGGAGAGCGCCGCTTCTTCTGATTTTTGAAGAACCGTTTTTGTAGTTTTTTCATCTATGTAAGCTTCGCCGCAGTTAATGCAAATTTCAGCCGGAACACCCTTGAACACTAAAGTCATATTATCGCGTTCCAGTGTAATGGTTGTTTTGCCCGAACGAGTATCGCCGACCTTGCAAATCACGCACTTCATTTTTGCCTCCTCTTGAAATCTGGTGTCCATAAACCGATTTCCGGTTCATAAACGGTTATGACAACACGGAACATGTCAATGAAAATGAGACACTTTCATTGACATGTTCCGTCGGGCTGCTCCATGGTAGACAAGTAAGCGTGGACATGAAAAGCCGTAAATCGTGAATTGTAAATCGTGAATTGTAAATCGTGAATCACTCAGGGGGAATTTAACCTTCTTTGATTGTTTCTTTTGCTCATGACCTATCACTTATCTTTAGAAATCCCTCCCAACCTCCCTTTGCTAAAGGGAGGAGCGATTTACGATTTACGATTCACCATTTACCGTTCACCTATCGGCATTATTCGTACAGATATTCTACAAGCATCCAATCCGATAAGCGAAGCCGGTGACTCATCATCTGGGCCAGCTTTGAATAGAGAGCAATACCGAGTTTCTGATTCTCGGCGAGAATCTGTTCAAAGTTTTCTTTTGTGAGAACGAGTAAGGTTGTTTCTTCTGCTGCTGTAGCTGACGCTGAGCGGGCCAGGCCGTCAATGATGCTCATCTCTCCAAAGGTCCTTCCGGCGCCGATCTCGCAGATTGTTTTAACATTATTTTTGGAGTCACCTTTTGCAATTCTTATAAGACCATCAATAATCAAGCACATATAGGGTTCTATGACGCCTTCGTTAAATATGAGTTCTTCCCTGGCTGCTTTTCCTACATAGAGGTGCTGTGCAAATCTTTCCAGTTCATCCAGGGCGAGATTTCCCCACTGTGATTTTTCAAGCATTGCTACCCGTTCTTCAATGGATGATATTATATGGCGGAGCATGCTTTTCCTCCTTATGTCAAAGTCACCTTCATGAGCATACCTTTATGCACTATACCTTTTTATTCGGTCTTTTTCAATTTCTTTAGCGCTACATTGGCTGCAATAAGGATGGGGTCCCATACCGTGGCAAATGGCGGCGCATATCCGAGATCGAGCCTTGCCACGTCTTCAACAGTCATCTTGTTATAGAGGCAGGTTGCAAGCGTATCAATTCTATGTGCCACGCCTTCTATGCCGGCCATTTGAGCGCCGAGGAGCCTGCCCGATTCCTCTTCAACAACATAGGAGATGGTCATCGGTTTTCCAGCCGGATAGGCACTGCTCCTCGACTTTCCCTGGATGGTGGAGATAAAATATTTATATCCTTCATGGTCAGCTTCAATGGGAGAAAGTCCTGTACGGGCCACTTCCAGATCAAAGATCTTTGTTACGGCAGTACCCACAATGCCCTCAAAGGTATGGTCCATACCGGCCGCGTTCTCGCCTGCAATCCGGCCCTGTTTATTGGCTGTTGTGCCAAGGGGGATGTAGACCTTTTTGCCGGTGACAAGCTGGGTTGCTTCCGCGCAATCGCCGGCAGCGAAAATGTCCGGTATATTCGTGCGCAGATGATCATCGACTTTGATCGCGCCATTTGCGCTCACTTCTACGCCTGCTTCCCGGGCCATTTTCGTATTGGCCCTGGCGCCGATGACAAGGAGAACAAGATCGGCTTCATGGGGTCCATGATCGGTGAGGACCTTCGTGACCACTCTGTTTTCACCTTCGAAACCTTCAACGGAAACCCCCTTGTAAAGCTTGACCCCTTCTGATTGGATTTTTTCTTCCGCGATATCCGCAATACTTGCATCCATATTGCCGAGAACGCGATCCATTTTTTCAATGACTGTCACGTCGAGACCCCGCTTTTTGAGTGACTCGGACATTTCCATGCCGATGTAACCGCCGCCGACGATGAGGGCCTTCATGGTCCTCTTCTCTGCGCCAAAACGGTTCCTGTAGGTACACATGGGTCCCAGACAGACATCAAAGGTAGTCCATTGATCGATAAACTTTTTAATCTCTATACCGTCGACAAGTGTCCTGATGGTGAAAATGTGTTCCAGTTCAATGCCGGGCAGCGGAGGTTTTATCGGTAGTCCGCCGGTGGCAATGACGAGTTTATCATAGGGGATGACCTTCTTTTCGTCCTTTTCGAGGTCTTTAACGTGGACCTCTTTTTTCATTGGATCGATACTGAGCACTTCATGGCGCAGGAAGACGGTGATCCCCCGCTCCGTTGCCACTTTCGGCGTGAGGGAGATGAGATTATTGAAATCCTTTACATCATCGGAAATATAATAAGGAAGGCTGCATGCCCCATAGGATATAAAATAATCCTTTTCGAGAACGATTACCTCAGCATCAGGTTTGATCCTCTTAAAACTGCTCGCGGCGCTCATTCCTGCTGCCACTCCGCCAATCACGACGAGACGTTCTTTATTATTCATGAATGCTCTCCTACAGTCTTTTTTTCTCAAACCATCTGAAAAGGAGTACTGTCAGGATGGCAAATATGACGATGACGATCCAGTGGTTTATGCCCAGCATCGTCGGTATGGTGATCTTACCGTAGACACCCCAGGTCAGGACGGACGTTTTCAATACGGGGTAGAATTCGGCAAAGACAGCAGCGCCCGCAAGCATCCCCAGGATACCCCAGAGGCCGTCCCACCGTCCTTCCCCGACGGCTCCAAGGGAGGTCCCCGGACAGTAGCCAAGCAATGCCCAGCCAAAACCGAATATAAGTCCGCCGATGATATTGCCGCCCAGAATGGTCGGCTTGATGGAAAGCTTGACCAATCCCAGGTCCTTGAGCAGGTAAACGCCTACCATGGCGACAATGACAGTGCTGAGCATGAACTTGACGATTGTCATATCGAGGAGCCTCAATGCCCCAAGCTGTTTATCATAGCGGATAACACGTCCTTTCTGGAGGAGAAATCCAAAGATGATCCCTGTAATCAAACCATATATGAGCTCGTTCATGTTTTGTTACCTCCTTTGCCGTAGAGGATTCTGGCAACGATGACGCCGCCCGCGAAGAAACAAATTAACGCTATGAAGCCGCTTACCGCTAGCTGGAGCGAACCGCTCAGCCCATGACCGCTTGGTCACCCGTCGGCGAGGCGGGCCCCGAACATAGCAATGACTCCTCCCACAAAGGCGGTCGTTGCCCGTTTTGTCTTATTGGGCCCGAAACGGCCCTCCCACATTGCGGGAACGGCTTGGGAGCGAAAGGATTTTGAGGTTGTTGCCGAGATGAGGGAACCGAGCAGGATACCCACAACGAACATCCACTGCCAGTCGATCTTGGGGAGTTCCTTTACAAAGTATTCCATTTTCGAAACCCGTTCCGATGCGAACACCTTTTCGATGAACCCGGCGCCCCTCACAAAGGTTGTCGATGCTCCAACATATTTTCCGGTAAACCAGACCGAGAATATGATGAGCAGACCCGCGAGGGCACCGGCGAGATAGGGATTCCAGCCTTTTGGTTCTTCCTGATTGTTCATTATTGATTACCTCCTTTCGCTTTCGTTACCTTCATGTGCTAACAACTACTTGGAAACAAAGATGCTCTTACCGGAGCAGATGGATACAGTATAATGGTTATTGATAGCCACTTTCAATCTTTCTTTACATACCTGTGATCTTTTCACGGGGCCGGTGCTCTTTGAAATGCTGCCCCGTATCTGCTATACTAAGGGGTTTCAAAGCCGAATTTCCGAAAGATGAAGGTTAATGGACAATATATTTATAAAAGGCGCCAGGGAACATAACCTCAAAAATATCGACGTTACTATCCCACGAAATAAAATGGTTGTTATCACGGGACCAAGTGGTTCCGGGAAATCAACCCTCGCTTTTGACACGATCTATGCCGAAGGACAAAGGCGTTACGTAGAATCGCTATCCTCCTATGCCCGTCAATTCCTTGAGCTTATGGACAAACCTGATGTTGATTATATTGAAGGGCTATCGCCGGCGATCAGCATTGAACAAAAGAGCATCAGTAAAAACCCCAGGAGTACTGTCGGTACCGTAACGGAGATATATGACTATCTGCGGCTTCTCTTTGCGCGGATCGGCCACGTGTATTGTTATGGTTGCGGAAAGGAGATTACCAGCCAGCATGCTCCTCAAATTGTCGATAATATTCAGTCTCTTGGCGTTGGTACGAATATCACCATTCTTGCCCCCATTGTGCGGGGACGAAAAGGGGAATACCGAAAAGAAATCGAAGAGTTGAGAAAGCAGGGTTTTACAAAAATCAGACTCAACGGAAAGGTAGTAGACCTTTCAGACGATATCGAGCTTGATAAAAACAAAAAACATGAAATAGATGTCGTCATCGACAGGATTACCCTGAGAGACGGTATCGAAAGACGGCTTTTTGAAGCTGTGGAACTTGCTCTTGCCAAAGCGAACGGCATTATTACAATAGAAACCAAAGAAACTACCTATACATTCAGCGAAAAATTTGCCTGTCCGGACTGCGGTATCAGTTATCCCGAGATAGCGCCGAGGATGTTCTCCTTTAATAACCCATATGGCGCCTGTCCAGCCTGTTACGGCCTTGGAGTCAAGGAGTATTTTGATCCGGTCCTCATTGTCCCCAATCCTGATCTTTCTTTAAGAGATGGCGCCATTCTTCCCTGGGAAGAGAAGCCCCCGGCACATTTTCTGCCCTTTCTCGAAGCCCTTGTAAAACACTACGCCATAGACATCCGAAAGCCTTTTAAAGACCTCCCGAAAGATTTTCAGGATGCGCTCCTCTACGGTTCAAAGGGCGAAGAGATCGAGTTTCACATCGATCATGGCGCCCGGAGGGAATTTGTAAAAAAATCTTTTGAAGGCGTTATCGCCGGGCTTGAGCGTGACAGGGAGCGGGCAGATTTTTGGGAAAAGGAGAAGTTCGAGAGATACATTAATCTCATTCCCTGTCCGACCTGTAGCGGAGCACGGCTGAAGAAAGAGATGCTCTGGGTGAAAATAAACGATCTCAACATCTACGAGATAAGCGCAAAGACCATCGAAGATTGCCGGACATTCTTCCAGAAGATCATACTTTCCGATAAAGATCAGGAGATAGCCCGGACCATCCTCAAGGAAATCAACGCCCGGCTGACATTCCTTGTTGATGTGGGACTCGACTATGTGTCCTTAAGCCGTAATTCTGCCACGCTTTCATCAGGAGAATCCCAGAGGATACGTCTTGCTACCCAGATTGGTTCAGGCTTAACGGGTGTCTTGTATGTCCTCGATGAACCGAGTATCGGCCTTCATCAGCGCGATAACGAGAGGCTTCTGGGGACCCTAAAAAGGCTTCGTGATCTTGATAATACGGTCATTGTAGTGGAGCACGACCACGATGCCATTGTAGAGTCCGATTATGTCGTTGATTTGGGACCCGGCGCGGGCGAGAATGGCGGTTATCTTGTTTTCCAGGGGACCCCGGAGGAGCTTCAGAAACACCCTGACTCTCTCACAGGACTCTATTTATCAAAAAGGCGGGAGATCAAGGTCCCCGAAAAGAGAAGGAAGCCCAAGGGTTTTCTTGCGATTAAAGGGGCCTCTGCGCACAATCTGAAACATATTGATGTAAAAGTTCCCTTGGGAATCTTTACTGCCGTCACCGGTGTTTCCGGTTCAGGTAAAAGTACCCTTATTGTGGATACTCTCTACCCACTCCTGAAACAGAAGCTCTATAAATCGAAAGAGCGGGCAGGGGAAACGGAAGGGTTAAGCGGCTACGAAGCCATCGACAGAGTCATTGATATTGATCAATCGCCCATCGGAAGGACACCGAGGTCAAATCCAGCGACGTACACGGGTATTTTTACCCATATCAGGGAGCTCTTTACAAAACTGCCTGAATCGCGCATGAGAGGGTACAAAGAGGGCAGGTTCAGCTTCAATGTAAAAGGCGGCAGATGTGAAACCTGTGCCGGTGAAGGCTTTGTTAAAATAGAAATGCAGTTCCTGCCTGATGTCTATATTGTCTGTGATGTCTGCAAGGGCAAGCGGTATAACCGTGATACCCTGGAAGTGCGCTATAAAGAGAAAAATATCGCCGATGTCCTTGAAATGACTGTGACACAGGCAACAGAGTTTTTTGATGCCCTGCCGCACATCAAGAACAAACTCAGGATGTTAAACGAAGTGGGGCTCGGCTACATCAAGCTCGGACAGGCGGCGACAACGCTCTCCGGTGGAGAGGCCCAGAGAATAAAGCTTTCCCGGGAACTTTCCAAGAGGGATACGGGAAGCACTCTCTACATCCTTGACGAACCGACGACAGGGCTCCACTTTGCCGATGTAGAAAAACTCCTCCACGTCCTCTTCGAGCTTGTCGAGCGGGGCAACACAGTCCTTGTCATCGAGCACAACCTGGATGTCATCAAATGTGCTGACCAGATTATCGATCTTGGTCCCGAAGGCGGGGACAAGGGCGGCAGGGTGATTGTCACGGGAACGCCGGAAGATGTCATGATGTCTCCTGAAAGCTATACAGGCCTTTTCTTAAAGAAATATCTCAACGGTGATATCCTCACTAAGACAACAAAACATAAAGTTTCAAAACAAAAAGTGCGATAAACTTTATAAGAGATGATGTATATGCAAAAGATAGGAAAATATTGTTTTCTGCTTTTATTTTGTGGCCTGCTGTTGATGACCCCTTTTACTGTTTTGTCATATGGCGAATGGAAAGAGGTCGCCGTTACGCCGCAAAAAGATTACTGGTATGTTGATCAGGTCCTGTCATTTTCATCGAAGGGGTCTATAAAGTCTGCCCGTGCATTTGTGAAATTTGTCCCTGGCAGGGAAAGTATTATCGCGCAGAACATTAAAAAAGATCTCCTCAGTGATGGCGCTAAAGCTGATAGATTTGATTATTTCGTAGAATATGTGGAATTAGACTGCACAAAAAAACAATTTGCAATCTCAGGAATACAATTTTATGACTCTGAAGATGTTGTCATGTGGGAGGAAAAATTTTTAAAGCCGAAACAATATATAGCCATACCAGGCAGTGTCTTTGAGATTATTGCCCAGGATTTATGCCTTAATAAATCCGGTGTTTTTGATATTGTCAAAGACATCTTCAAGAACAAGTAGCCTTTTTTTTATTTCTATTCCCAGTGAGAAACCACCCAGTGAGCCGTCTTCGCGTATGACCCTATGACAGGGGATGATGATCGGTATGGGATTTCTCTTTACTGCCTGACCGACGGCCCGTGCTGCCATGGCGTACCCCAATTGTTTTCCTATCGAGAGATAGCTGCGTAACTGGCCATAAGGGATTTTTCTCAGTTCCAGGAGTACCTTTTGTGTAAAGGGACTTTCGCCGGATATGTCAATATCTATGTCGAATTCTACTTTCCGGCCTTTCAGGTATCTGTCGAGGAGGAGCTGTATCTTTCGAAAAGGTTTGTCTGATTGGCGGCCTTCCGGGTAAAGGGTTGAAAGCCGTTTTTTTGCTTCGTAGGTATTTTCAGGACGAATATCGAGACTGATGATGCTTCCGTTTTTTGAAACAACAGAAATTATGTCTGTCTGTGATTCAAAGAATGTGTATTCTATCAAATCCAAATTGACATCCTCCGCCGAGTCTTCTAAAATGAAGGCTACCATAAGGAGAGACAGGAATGGAAGGGTTTATTAAATTTTTCGGGACAGGTGGAGCGCGGTTTGTCGCTTCTCAACAGCTACGGGCTACGGGAGGGCTCTGGTTCAATTACAAAGAGACAAACCTTTATATTGACCCCGGCCCAGGGGCCATTGTGAAGATCCGCGCTTCGCAGGAGAGCTTTGAGCCTGCCCACCTTAACGGCATTATCCTCACACACAAGCATATGGACCACAGTAATGATGTAAACATTCTCATAGAATCCATGGCAGAAGGCGGTTTCAGGAAGAAGGGGAGTCTCTTTGCTCCTCGTGATGCCATTGAGGAAGACGCCGTTGTGTTTCGGTTTGTCAGGGATTATGTCGATGAAGTGGTCATACTTCAGGAGAGAGGGGAATACAAGATAAAGGATGTTTCATTCAGCACTCCGGTCCGGCATCGACACCCCGTAGAAACCTATGGTCTTATCTTCAACGTCGGCAAGACCATCGGCCTCATCTCCGATACGCGGTTTTTCGATGGGCTGCCCGCCTGCTATCCCGTAGATTATCTCATCGTCAACGTGCTGCGCGCAAAATCTATTGAAAATCATGAAATCATCGAACATCTTGCTGTCGAGGATGTTAAAAAGATTATTACCCATGTGCGCCCCGAGGTTGCTATCATGACCCATTTCGGTCTCAACATGATAAAAGAAGGGCCCGACCTTATTGCCCGGCGTCTTACCGATGAAACGGGCATTAATGTCATTGCCGCACACGATGGTATGAAGTGGGAGTTTTGATATAAGATTTTCCATAGGATTTTCGGTCAGGCAGCCGATGAGGGATTTTGTCGGATACTCCAACGTATAGAACTTGAGGACCTTCCGGTATCTTGCTGCCTGGTGGTGGATCATGACCAATATTCTTCTTTGCAGGATGTAGCGATACATGGTATCTATAGGATAGATCTTTGATTTCAGGAGTATCCATGGAAACCATTTTTTTCCCTGAAAGCGTAGCGATTCTCGGTGTCTCGAATTCTCCGGCTAATAAAGGCCGTGTCATTGCAGAGAATTTGGACCGCTTCGGTTTTTCCGGAACAATCTACCTCGTTGGTGCGAAAGCAGGTGTTTTGGCAGAGCGGCAGATATTTGCTCGTGTGGGTGAAATACCAGATGTCCCGGAGCTTGCCGTCATACTTATTCCCGCCGGAGGATTGGCCCAGGCCCTGGAAGCATGTGGAGAAAAGGGAATTAACAATATCATAATAGAGACAGCCGGTTTTTCCGAATTTGGTGAGGAACGGAAAGGTCTTGAGGAAGAGATAGTTCGTATAGCTTCAAAATGGGGCATGAAGATCATCGGGCCGAACTGCGTAGGTATTGTAAACGTCGAAAACGGCCTTGCCCTGCCTTTTTACCCGCTTTACCCCCATGAGGTCAAAAAAGGTCCATTGTCAATAGTCTCTCAGAGCGGGGGCCTCATCCACGACATTATGGTGCTTTGCAATATCGAAAACATAGGCATGAATAAGATGGTGAGTATCGGGAATAAACTGGTCTGTGATGAGAACGATGTCCTGGAGTATCTTATTGCTGATCCTACGACCGGTATTATCGGATTATACCTGGAGAATATCCGTGACGGAAGAAGATTTATGGAACTGGCGGCCTCCACAGACAAACCCATCGTCCTCCTGAAATCAAACAGGAGTCCCGGCAGCAAGGAGATCGCCAAGTTCCACACCTCGGCGCTGGCAGGCGATGATCTGGTTGTTGATAAGGCCATGAAGCAGGTTGGTGTCCACCGCGTACAAAACCTTAGAGAAATGGTGGATTCCTTCAAGGCATTTTCTCTCCCGCCACCTAAGGGGCCACGGCTTGCCGTTATTGCCCGTTCCGGAGGACATGCTGTGTTGTCGGCGGACAGCGTCTATTTCCATGGTTTCCGGCTCGCATCATTGTCGGAACAGTTCTTTGGCATGCTGTCGGAGAAAACAAGAGCCGGGGTCATCAGAAGGACCAATCCCCTTGATCTTGGTGATGTTTTTGACTTCACTGTTTATCTCGAAATAACGGAATCAGCGCTTTGTGAACAGAATGTCGATGCTGTTCTCATTATTCATTCCTATGCGCTGGGTGTTGATTTTGAACCTTCGAAGCAGTTTATATCGGATTGCAAGGAATTGTCGCAAAAATATGAGAAGCCAGTTGTCTTTTGCATTATTACCCACAAGGAAGATTGGCTTACCCTGCAAGGCACGACAGATTTCCCCCTATTTACCCATGTCGATGATGCACTGACAGCCCTTTCTAAGGTCCTCGAGCATTCCAGGAGACAGGTCCACATGTCGCCTGAACACATTGGTATTGGAAGGCATGAAGAAAATCAAAGGGCGCCATCCCGTCTATCGCCAGGTATGACACCAGCAGATGAGGTTTTCAATCTACTCGGAATGTACGGCCTTTCAGTGGCAGACTACAGGATAGTTGCAAGCATTGATGAAGGACTTAAAACAGTGCGGGATATTGGTTTTCCGGTGGCGCTAAAAACCGCCTCAACACAGATATTGCACAAGACCGAAAGGGGTGGGGTGATGCTTAACATCCTTGATGAGGCATCGCTTGAGAGAGCGTTCTGCAGCCTGGAAGCCGATTCGTATCTTCTTCAGAAAATGGCGCCTTCCGGATGCGAAATCATCATCGGCGGTCGCAATGATCCTGAATTCGGCCCTATCGTTCTTTGCGGATTTGGAGGAATCTTTGTCGAAATATATAAAGATATAGAGATCCGCGTAGCCCCCATTGACGAAAAAACGGCCCAACAGATGATAGCGGACCTTAGTGGCGCTGATATCCTAAAGGGATTCAGGGAGAAAAAGCCCTACGATGTTGATTATCTTGCTAAAATTCTCGTCAATATTTCGCGACTTCTCTGGGAACATAGTGAGATTAGAACCCTGGATATTAATCCCCTCATCCTTTTTGAAAAGGGTGGTGGCGGTACTGTGGTGGACGCAAAACTTGAAATCGAGTGAGAGCGGATTCTATAAATCTCCAACTTCTTCTTTAAATGTTGTTTCAGAGGGAGTGAGGCACGTAGTACTAACGCGACAAATTATTTCCCCTGCGGAGGATAGCAGGCGGCAAAGGTAAGGAATTCAACTACACAGAAGGAATCTGACAAATGACAATAGCGGTAATCAACGATGTTCAACTCTATTACGAGACTCATGGTGAGGGGATTCCCTTGCTGCTCGTTGCCGGTCTTGCCTCTGACTCGCAGAGCTGGCAGCCGGTATTACAGGATTTAAGCGCCCATTGCCGTGTGATAACCTTCGATAACAGAGGCGCGGGAAGAACTTGCCCTCAAGAGAATGAAATCAGCATCCGGAAGATCGCCGATGATTGCATCGGACTTGCCAGACATTTGGGATTGACATCTATCAACCTCCTTGGGCACTCAATGGGCGGCTTTGTGGCCCTGGATTGTGCTATCCGCTACCCGGAGTATATTGATAAGCTCGTTCTGGTGACAACATCGTCCTTCAATTCCAGCCGTAACAACGCGCTGTTCTCGGACTGGGCCTCTTCCTTTGAAAAAGGCATGGATCAAAAGCTGTGGTTACGAAATATCTTCTATTGGATATTCTCCTCAAGGTTCTTCGAAAATGAGGAAGCAGTAAATGAAGCGATACGATTCGCCCTTGAATATCCATACCCGCAGAGCCGGATCGCATTGAGAAACCAGGTGAAGGCGATTGTGGATTTCAACTGTACTGAAGGATTGTCCGGGATAACATCGAAAACGATGGTGATTGGTGGAAAAGAGGACCTGCTGTTTCCTGCCGACGTATGTGCTCAATTAGCGCAAGCGATCCCAGGAGCGGCCTTCTCTCTCATCGATGGCGCCGCCCACTCCATCCATATGGAAAACCCGCAGGCATTTATTGATGCTGTGCTCACTTTTTTGTTGGGTCGATACTAAGTTTGTCCGAAAAGTAAATAATATCTTTCTCATTGCAAGTGGATAATCCAGTTTGCTGGCTACAAGGTATGACGGCCCCGGAGTATTGACAACTTCCAGAAAGACGCTTCCGTTATTGTCTTCTGAAAGAGAGTTTTTCACTAAAATTAATTTATCCC
>PNOF01000066.1 GCA_013824645.1 Syntrophus sp. (in: bacteria)
AAAGATGTCCCGAAATTACCGGTGTTGAGATAGATCTTTTTTTTATTCTCAACCTCAAAAACCATTCTATCAGGCATATGTGAGTGGCCGAAGATAACAGTGTCATAGCCTTCGGTGAGTTTTATTTTGGCATATTTCCGAAAAATATCTCTGATCCTTGCATTCCGCGGTTTTGTCTTCCGGGAGAGAAATACCCCGGCTACTCGTGCCGTTTTCCACGTAGCTACAGGACCGAGAAGATCCATGATGGTGTGAATAAAGGTGCTTTTCAGGATACTGCCCAGACAAAAAAGCCCTGAGCCGTCCCCGTGAGAGATCAATACCTTTTTACCATCAAGGTCGATAGTCATATCGCGTCCGCAGGTAGCACCGGTATAGTTTTCGAAAAAGGAGCCCATACCGAATTCGTGATTTCCCTCTAGAAAAACGACGGTTTTACCACTTTCCGTAAGTTTCTTCAAAACATCTGCCACACTCTTGTACCATGGGTATATGTAGCCATTGTAGCCGTGGTAGAATTCGAACACATCTCCCAGAATAAAGATTTTATCGACCTTGTTTAAGACATCAGAAGCAAATTTCTGAATAAGCTCAATTTTGCTGAGATCGCCGCGTATACAGTGCACATCGGAAAAAAAGACTGCCCTCAAGTCTACACCCCTATTACCATAAGATATTCTCTGAGCGCTTCCTGCCAGGGTCTCATTTTCAATCCTGTATCTTTTTGAAATTTCCACATATCAAAGACCGAATATGCCGGTCTGTGGGCCTTTCTTTCAAGTTCAGCCGAAGAAATAGGCGTAATGGAAACATCCATTTTGAGAATGGTGAATATTTCCTGGGCAAAATCAAACCAGGTACAGGAACCGCTGTTGGCAAGATGGTAGATGCCTGACTTTCCTTTTTCTATGAGGGCAATAAGCGGTTCCGCCAGATCCTTTGTATAGGTGGGTGAACTTCTCTGGTCGCTGACGACGCGTATGCCGCCGCCCTGCTGTGCCATTTTTACTACCTTTGTGATGAAATTTTCTCCCCCCTTTCCATAGAGCCCCTGGGCCCTTATAATCAGGGATGAAGGATTTTTCTCAAGCACTTCCCGTTCTCCTGCAAGCTTTGTAGTGCCATATACTGAAAGCGGATTCGGCGGGTCATTCTCTTTGTAGGGCAGTGTTTTGGCTCCGTCGAAAACATAATCAGTGCTGAAATGGACAAACCGAATGCTATGTTCCCTACATAGCCCGGCAACAACGCCGGCGCCATAGCCGTTTATCCTTTCCGCCAGTTCCTTTTTCGTCTCTTCACAACCGTCCACATCGGTTATAGCGGCAAGGTTTATGACAACATCGGGACGGATTTTGTTGATAAAACTTTCCCCTGATTGTTTGTCGGTAATGTCCCAGGTATCAAGATCACAGATAGTTAGATCGAACGATTTGTCGAATAAAGGGACAAGATTCGTCCCAAGGAGGCCCTTGCCGCCTGTAATAAGAACTTTCATCTGTTTTCGTACATGTTTTTATAATATTCCAGGTAGGCCCCGCTTTTAATCCTTTCCCACCAGCGCCTGTTTTCCCTATACCACTGTATTGTATCTTCCATGCCTTGAGCGAAATCGATTCCCGGTTTGAAACCTAGTTCCCGTTGTATTTTTGCTCCATCAATAGCGTACCGCCTGTCGTGGCCCGGTCTGTCTTTCACATATTTTATCAATGTCTCCGGTTTATCAAGGAGTTTCAATATGAGTTTCACAATTTCCATATTGGTCCTTTCGTTATCACCGCCGATATTGTAGACATTGCCCTCTTTTCCCTTATGGAGAACAGTGTCTATGGCCTCGCAATGGTCTTTTACATGGATCCAGTCCCTTATATTCAAACCATCACCGTATACAGGCAGTTCAATATCATTGAGGGCATTGGTGATGATAAGGGGGATCAGTTTCTCGGGGAACTGATAGGGGCCATAGTTATTGGAACATCGTGTAATAACAACAGGCATATTGTATGTCTTATAGTAGGACATGGCCAGTACATCGGCTGATGTCTTGGACGCAGAATAGGGACTATTAGGCGCAAGGGACGTATCCTCGCTAAACTTCCCTTCTTTGCCCAGGGAACCATAGACCTCATCGGTCGATATCTGGACGAACTTCTTTACGTTCTTCTTTTTTGCCATTTCAAGGAGCTGAAAAGTTCCGTTGATATTTGTCTTTATGAAGGTGTCAGGATCAATAATACTGCGGTCCACATGCGATTCTGCAGCAAAATTTACTACAAGTTCAATAGGCAGCTTAAAGACCTTCTCGAGGTCCGATTTTTCGGCAATGTCGCCCCTGATAAAAGTATACCGGTTGTCTTTTTCAACATCCTGAAGGTTTTCCGGATTGCCCGCGTAGGTAAGCTTATCAAGATTGACCACGTTATATCTATACTTTGCCAGCATATGGCGCACAAAGTTGGATCCGATAAACCCGCAGCCCCCGGTAATTAAAATAAAGGTTTCAGCCATCTTTCCTCTCCCATGTATAAGGTATGTTATTTACGTGGGGGTCCAGCCGGTATTCATCAGGGTTTTTCCTGTCATAGGGTTCTGTGGGAACATTAATTACAATTGCTTCTTCCTCGCTGATACATTTCCATCCGTGGTATATCATCTTCGGTACCTTAATAAGCATGGGGTTGTAATCACCGATAAAGAATTCGTTAATTTCACCATATGTGGGGGATTTTTTGCGGCTATCATAGAGGACGAGCTTGAGCATCCCCTTGACACAGGTGATATAATCATCCTGTGTCTTATGGTAATGCCACGCTTTCACCGTCTGGGGATAGGTGGTTGTCATATAGACCTGACCAAACCCCGCAAAGATATCATCATCGTTCCTTAAAATCTCCATGAGTCTTCCCCGTTCGTCGGGGATAACCTTCAATGTTTTCGCTGTCACTTTGTCTATCATAAAAATCCCTCGCTATTGCATGGCGTAAGGAGAAGATTGTGCGCTAAGTGCTCCACGCTATGCATCATTTATTATTTGCTCCGGTTTGGGATACCAGTACGCTCGCCCTTAAAAGTGATTCAAAGGTGCCCGCATCAGTCCACCAGCCATCGAGCATTTCCCAGGACATTGTTCCTTCCTTGACATAAGCGTTATTTACATCGGTGATTTCCAGTTCGCCTCTATCGGAAGGTTTCAGGGTCTTTACAATATCAAAGACACGTTCATCATACATATAAATTCCGATAACAGCAAGGTTACTCCTGGGCTGCTTCGGTTTTTCTATGATATTGACGAGCTTGCCCTGCTCGATTTCAGCTACCCCGAATCTTTCCGGATCAGGCACTTCTTTGAGAAGGATTTTTGCCCCTTTGCCCTGTTTTTTGAAATCGTAAACCGCCTTAATGATATTTTTTTCAATAATGTTATCTCCAAGAACGACGCAGATGGGTTCGCCATCGGCAAAATATTCTGCAAGGGAGAGTGCGTCCGCAATGCCCCCTTCGCCTTCCTGATAGGTGTAATTGATGTGTTTTAAACCAAATTCTTTCCCATTTCCCATTAATCTTAAAAAATCGCCGGCGTGATTTCCGCCGGTAACGATCATAATGTCTGTGATACCCGCGTTGATAAGTGTTTCTATGGGATAAAATATCATTGGTTTATCATAGACGGCAAGCAGATGTTTGTTCGTAATTTTTGTAAGAGGGGCAAGGCGCGTTCCGAGACCTCCGGCCAGTATAATTCCTTTCATAATACCTCCATATAACTCTTATCTTCCCATACCCGTGATTCCTGCAAGGTCAAAACTGATATTAATCCTGGTATCCCTGGGCCGTTTCGACTGGGTCAGCGAAACCGTTGTAGACCAGCATGAAGGGCGGTATGTAAGTTTGTATTGGGTATCGATCCAGTCCTTGTCTTTAAAGGAATACTGTATCTGATAGCCGCCCTCAAATTTCTTGTAGACAGCCCCAAGATCAAAAAATCCTGTATTAGCAAAATCTCTTGAGTAACTGTGCCAGACGTTGACATGGTATTTTCCTACCACATCATGAGATAAAGCGTTTGTTATTGTTTTGACGCCATCGCCATGAACATTAATAACGCTATTAGCCGTATATGCCAGGTTGCTTAAGGGGTACAGGGTAAGTCTCGCATCAATATCCGACAGCCGCTGGCCCGACCCGCTGTAAAGTGGTGATGGGTCGAGATTTCCGGAAAGTCCATATGTCTGTGCGACTTCCACCAAAGCCAATTCTCTCTGCGCCCCTTCTTTGAGTCCATAGAGATAATGGTTAAAGGAATAGGTCATCGAGTTTGACCGGTAAATCCTGTCATATGGATCGATATTGGGGAGATCGCTGAAAGACGTATTTGGCGTGAAGGTGTATTTCAATTGAGGTTTGATGAGGCTCTGCATCTCTCCGATACCTAAGGCGTCAGTACTGTAGTTCCTTATAAACTGCATATTGGCGTCACCTTCAATGCGGAAAGTCTGCCTGTGCTGAGTGTCTTTTTGAATGACCTCGTTGCGGTTTATCAGATAAGCTGTCTCGATCAAGGTGCCACTGAAAAGAAAGTTGATTCCCTTGAGCGAGTAAGGTAATCTCAATTTTGGCTCTAAGGACAGCCTTGAATAGGTCTCTCCTTTTTCCCGGTAAAAGCTTGTAAAATCGCTTGAAATATCGGTGAAGAGCTTGTTGCCCAACACAGGGAGATACTCGGTAAAAAACGATATGGAGGGAAGATGTTGATACGTCTGATCATTGTTGTGAACAAGTAAATTCTTGAAATAGGACAGTTCTGTTGTGAGAAGAGATTTCGAGAATGGTTTTTCTGCAAAAGCCGTAGATCGTATCTTGTTTTCACCTCTTTCGATCGCAGTGGCCCCGAAATCCATGAGATAATCATGATCGGAAATATAACGGATATCTGTTTTTATCTGCATATCGCCAAAGATTTTCTGTTCGTGTTTTCCCCTTAACTGCCATCGTGTACCGTCGTACTCTTTATCCTGCATGATGAAATAATCCCAGCTTCCCTTGAGATCTTCACTAAGCGCGTATCTGAACTGTGTCCCCAGATTAATTCCCCTATTTCCTATATAATTTGCGTAGAATGTGGCATCCTTGTTTTTTGATATAGCCCAGTAGTAAGCGTTGCCAATCATTGTACCGTTTCGTGTTGACAGGGCAACCTCGGGGATGAGAAACCCCGACTGTCTTTCCGTTTTTACGGGGAACATGCCCCAGGGAAAATAAAATACGGGATAATCGAGAATATGGAATTTGGTGCTCTTTGTTTTTGCATACCCATCAACGGTAATATTGACATCATTTGCGGTAAACTTCCAGGCAGGTTTGTCCCAGCCGCAGGTAGTGAACTCTCCTCTCTTCATAGTGTACTGGGCTTCTCCGACTTTTTCCATCTCTTGGCCGGCGATATAAAAATTACCCTGCTTGATAAAAATTTTCCCGTTTTCCAGAGTCCCCTTTTTTGTATCCAGGTTAAGACGCAAAGTATCACATGCTACTTGGTCTCCTTGATCCTGGAGTACCACATTACCTTCGGCGAAAACATCCTTTGTATTTTCATTATACGTAACGTAATCTGCTGTTAAAGTCCGCGTGCCTTCTTTCAAATCAACACTTCCGCGGGCGGTAAATGTATTTTTATCTTTGTTGTATTCAACGGACTTTGCCGATATCTCTACCGGAGAAGAGAAGGTCCCTTTGTACTCCGGTCCCTTACTGAAGGCGCTTATGGGAAGGAGGAGAAAGAACGCAAGGGCGCAGACCTTAAAAAATCTCATTGATAATAGCCTTTGCCTCCCCGATGGTATAAAAAGAACCTGTTACAAGAATCAGATCTTCCTTGCGAGCCATTGTTTTTGCCCTTTCCAGCGCATCCCTTGTATTGCCGGTAATGACAGCATCTTTGACAGATGATTTTATCTCGTGGGGAGAAAGGGCCCGTTCGATATTCGGTTTCGTGAATATGACCATATTCATGGCGGGTACAATCTCATCAAGCATTTTATCATATTCTTTGTCTTTCATGGCGCCAAAAACAAGTATTTTTTTCTTATCCAGGAAATGAGTATTCATAAATTGAGAAAGAGCATGTATACTGTGCAGATTGTGGGCAGCGTCCAAAAACACAAGGGGGTTTTCCTTTACCTGTTCGAGCCTGCCCGGCCATTTTACATGTGACAGCGCATAGCAAATCCTGTCGTCGGGCACGAAAAATCCCAGAGATGAGAGAACCTCTATTGCGCAAAGTGAAAGGGCACAGTTAGTGAGCTGATGGTCTCCATCAAGATTGACAACAACATCGGGTAAGTTTTTTTGGATTCCTTTGTAGGTGAGTGTACGATCTGCTGTTTTTACATAGGAAAAATCCTGCCCGAGGATGTAGATCTGGCTCTGAAGTTCCCTTGCTCTGCCCTCAACGATCTTTTGTGCCGGCCCTTCACAGGCGGTTACCAGGGGAATACCCTTTTTGATAATCCCTGCTTTCTCGCTGGCAATCTGTTCTATGCGTGAGCCGAGTTGCTCCATGTGATCGTAATCAACGTTGGTGATGATGCTTACCAGTGGTTCGATTACATTTGTGGAATCAAGTCTGCCCCCCAGACCTGTTTCAATGATGGCAATGTCAACTTTTTTTCTTTTAAAAAACTCAAATGCAAGGGCCGTTGTGAAATCGAAAAAAGTAAAGAATCTTTTTTTGTCCTTTTCGTGGGCTTTGTTGCGGATATACTCTGTAAGTTCTACTACTTCTTTTTCGGTGATTTCTTCTTCATTGACGGTTATCCGTTCCGTAAATGAGACAAGATGGGGAGAGGTGTATTTTCCTACCCGGAAGCCCCCTTCTTTTAAAATATGGGAAAGCATGGTTGCCGTTGAACCTTTTCCGTTCGTACCGGCAATATGCACTGTCTTGAAGGAATTATGCGGGTTTTCTATAATGTTAAGTAACCACCTAATGTTATCGAGCCCGAAGACCATCCCGAATTTTTCGAGCCCGAAGAGATATTTCAGGGTCTTTTCGTACTTCTTTATACTCATGTAATCAACGAGAGTATTGTCTGTAATTTTTGCTTTAACTCTTTTCTCGATGATATCATATCGACCATGCCGTGTTCCAAAAGATACTCTGCTCTTTGAAAACCGGGAGGAAGCTCTGTTTTGATTGTGTCTTTAATAACTCTGGGGCCTGCAAAACCTATCATCGCTTTCGGTTCGGCTATAATAATGTCGCCCAGCATACCCATGCTTGCAGTGACACCGCCCAGGGTAGGGTCTGTTAGGATTCCAATGAAAGGAACTCCCTGTGATTTAAGATTGTATATAGCTCCGGATACCTTCGACATCTGCATAAGCGCCTGGATACCTTCCTGCATCCTGGCCCCGCCTGATGAACAAAAGAGGATAACAGGTAGTTTCCGGCGGGCCCCATCCTCCATAATCCGGGTAATCTTTTCACCCACGACAGAGCCCAGGCTGCCCCCCATGAAATTGAAGTCAAAGATTGCCGCTAATACATCTATACCGCCGATCTGTGCGGCGCCACAAACCATGGCATCATTTCTTTTGATCGTTTCCTGCGCCTCAATAAGCCGTGTCTTGTATGCCTTTGTGTCCTTAAACTTGAGAAAATCGACAGGCGCCACCTCTGTATAATATTCAACAAAACTGCCCTTATCGAATGTCAAAGCTATCCGGTTTTCGACAGTTATAGGAAAGTGGTAAAGACACTTGGGACAGACATGCTGGTTTCTTTCTACTTCCTTCTTATAGAGCAGTTCCTGGCAGGATTTACATTTTATCCAGACAGATTCCTCTTTTCCAGCCTTTTTTATTTCTTTTTCAATGTCGAGTTCCCTGTAGGGTTTCCTTTCTTTTTCTTTCTTTTTAAACAAACTCATAATTTTCCTGTTGTATTTTTGCTGAAAAACTACCAAAATATGTATGCTATGTCAATAGAAAGGGTCACCATAGAATCCGATTACAGTCTTGAAGGGCTCATGCGTAGGAAGAGTTCTCGTGCAGGGGCAGTAATATGCCACCCCCACCCGTTGTATGGTGGTGATATGCACAATAGTGTAGTTGAAGCAATAGAGAAAGGGTTTTCCGGGCAGGGATATTCGACGCTCACATTTAATTTCCGCGGTGTGGGGCGAAGCAAGGGTGAATACGATGAAGGTGAAGGAGAGGTCAGTGATGCTCTTGCGGCGCTAAACTTTTTAAAAGATCATCTCGATGATAAGGCACATATCATGCTCGCCGGCTATTCTTTCGGCGCTTGGATAATAAGCAGGGCAGCTATGAAAGCGGAAACATTTGAAGGTCTCTTTCTGGTATCGTTTCCTTTTGTGGTTTACAAAAGCGACTATATGAAAAAATTTGATAAAAAGATGTACTTTGTCGGTGGTACTGACGACGACATAGCCCCCTTAGATGACCTCTTAGGCCTTTACAGAGAACTTACCATTACCGAAAAATACTTGAAGGTTATTACGACGACCCACTTCTACCCCGGTAAAGAGGGGGAAATTACTGATTTTATCAAAGAAAACGTACTACCTCAGAAATAATTAAAGGCAACACTTGTCAGTTGCTGGGGCTCACGCCTGTCCTCCGCAAGGCGATAATCTACATAATTATCGGAAAGCTGGGCTACAGTAAAGTTAGGTTACCTCCTTGATATGAGAAGGAGCCATAATATTTGACTACCTGATGATATTATGGTATCCGATAATATCATCAGGTGTTACATAAGACAGAGGATTCATGGATAGAACATTGGTAACAACAAAAGGACGGGTAGCGATTTCCTCTATGCTTTGCCGGAAGTTTGGTATAAAGAAGGGGACACAGGAACAAAAGAGAAACTACTGAAAGTACTGAGAGCAGAGAAAGCAAAGGAGTGCCTGTTCTGAAATCTGCCCTGCGTGTCCTTGACGTATACAGCCTGATCGCCTATCTAAGAAGGCAAACAAGGCAAGGACAAGATGATCAAGGTATTCAAGACTGTCAGAGACATGGAACAATATGTGCTTTTCTGCCTCGTAAACTGGGGAGAAGCTTTTTACATTACCTTGAGAGAAACCGGGCACAAACGAGCCGGGCAGGTGGAAAAAGGGGTAGCGGTTCTGTGGATCACATAATCCCTTTCACGCTATTATCTTTATAAATAGCTGATTTTACCACCAATTCGCTTCATTTGTTCGAGGTACAGAGGGTATAGGATGGAGTCATAGAGTCAACCGCGCAGAGTGTATAACACAGAGGGCGCAGAGAGAGGTATACGCCTGATATGTATAACCCTTGGTGATTCAACAAAGTCGACTCAAAACTATTTAGGAGACAAATATGGAAAATAAGTTTCAGAAGAACATTCTTTGTATAGGGGCAGGATACGTGGGTGGTCCTACCATGGCTATGATTGCGTACAAATGCCCACAGTACAAAGTTACTGTTGTCGATATCAATCACGAGAGAATCAAGCAGTGGAATTCAAGCGAACTCCCAGTATACGAACCGGGTCTTGATGAGGTTGTCCGGGCAACACGGGGGAAGAATCTTTTTTTCGATATTGATATTGAAAAGGGTATTAAAGAGTCCGACATCATTTTTGTAGGTGTTAATACTCCTACAAAAACATTTGGAGCAGGCGCTGGGATGGCGGCTGACTTGCAGTACTGGGAAAAGACAGCCCGGCAGATCAGAGAGGCAGCGGAATCATCAAAAATTGTGATAGAGAAATGCACGCTTCCCGTTAAGACTGCCCTTGCAATGGAGAGAATACTAACATCAAAAAATAGTAATATCAGTTTCGAAATAATCTCCAATCCTGAATTTCTCGCTGAAGGCACGGCGATGAATGATTTGGAATTTCCTGACAGAGTTCTTATTGGTTCACGGGAAACAGAAAGTGGAATAAAAGCAAGAAATGAGATTGTCGAGATATATAAGAACTGGGTGCCAAAGGAACGTATTATAGAGAGCAATATTTGGAGTAGTGAGCTTTCAAAGCTCGTAGCGAATGCATTTCTTGCTCAGAGAATTTCTTCAATCAACGCCGTCTCGGCATTGTGCGAGAAGACGGATGCGAACGTTAAAGAGGTGTCAAGGGCGATTGGTTTCGATAGCCGCCTCGGCGCCAAGTTTCTCAATGCAAGCGTGGGTTTTGGCGGATCCTGTTTTAAGAAGGATATTCTCAATCTTGTATATCTCTGCAAGAGCTATGGCCTCGATGAAGTGGCTGATTACTGGGAAGGTGTGGTAAAGATCAACGAATACCAGAAAGAGCGGTTTGTATTGAATATGCTCAGTTCAATGTTTAACACACTGGCGGGGAAAAAGATATGCCTCTTCGGCTTTGCATTTAAAGCAGATACCGGCGATACGAGAGAAACCCCGGCTCTTTACATTGCGAAAAGGCTCATCGAAGAGAGAGCGGAGCTGATAATAACTGATCCGAAGGCTTTGCAAAATGCGAGAATTGACCTTGGTGGTATTGATGGTATCGTATACGAAGAAGATCCATACAAGGCTGTTGTCGGTTGTGATGCCATTGCCGTTATGACCGAGTGGAGTCTTTATAATAAACTGGACTATGTGGTGATTTACAAATCCATGACAAAACCGTCTTTCATTTTTGATGGTCGCAATATCCTCGATCACAATCAACTATACAAAATAGGGTTCAATGTGTTCCCTATTGGCAGGCCTCCTCTGACACATTACTAATTGATTGGGTCATTGATCGTTGGGTCAACTTTACAGGGGTCAAGGAAAGGCTTGTTTATCGCCCACTTGTTTTCACTTATTTGATGTGCAAAAACGAAGATAAATATAGTCACAGTACACGAAAATATATTTGTCACAGATTACATCAGACTGAAACCTCGATGGGGACTATGTTGCCCACGAGGGGAATAGAGGTGCCCCAGGAGGAGACCTGATTTCCAGTTGCCTCATATATAACCTTGACGAAACAAGGGGTTAAGCATTATATTAGTAACATGTATTTTGTATAAGAGGAGTAGTTGTATGCCTATCTATGAATATCAGTGTGGAAAGTGTGGAAAAGTTTTTGAAATATTTCAAAAAATCAGCGACAAACCACTGACAGAATGTAATGAATGCAAGGGAAAGCTCAGCAAACTCATCTCAAATTGCGCGTTCCATTTGAAAGGAAACGGCTGGTATGTGACCGATTATAAAAAACCCGTTGATTCTGCTAATGGAAAAAACAATGCAAAAAACACCGAGAAGAAAGAAACAGAAACTGCAACTGAAACAACGACAGAAGCAAAGACAGAATCCAAGAATGAAACAAAAATAGCATCTACGACAGAAGCAAAGACAGAATCCAAGAAAGAAAAATCAAGCACAGCGTCAACAGGAGACTAATAATGAATATTGGTGATAAAGTAAAGTTCACATTCGCAAAGAAAGAAATGGAAGGCACTGTCCAGAAATTATTCCCGAAAACAGTTTACCTCAAGGCAGATTTTCCAAAAACAAAAGGGAAGACCGTCATAAGAAAGATCAAGGATATCAAAGCGTAAAACCCACAATGGGTTTTACGCAACTGGTTGAAGGCACATTGTAATTATTCTGATCCTCACTCTATACTTGCATCAACTATATCGTCACGACTCTCTCATATGAAGCTGTATTCAATGTTGCACACTCAGGATGCCACTTCTCTCGCTCTCGCTCCGGGCACCTTGGCGGACATATTCATCTAAACTTTCGGCGTATCTGTTCTGTTAATGATGGACAACTAATTCCATTTCTAAATCAAAGATGATATTGAGGCGGCAAGGAGGAGGAAACCGGAGCGTACAATTTGTACGTGAGGATTTACGACGACGCTGCCAACAAAGATAGCGCTTT
>PNOF01000067.1 GCA_013824645.1 Syntrophus sp. (in: bacteria)
TTCCCATCCCCGACAAAAACGGGAGATTGCATATATTGCAGATTCATACAAGGGGCATGCCTCTCTCAGGAGAAGTCAGTCAGGGAAGTGGTGCAGTATCCAACGGGGTAGATCTGGAAAAATTGGCCGAGATTACCCATGGTTTCGTGGGTGCAGATCTGGAGGCGCTGGCAAGAGAGGCGGCCATGTCTGCCCTCCGGAAGATTTTACCGAAGATTGATTTCGAAATGGATGAAATCCCTTACGAGACACTTCTGAAGCTGGAAGTGACGATGGATGACTTCTACGACGCCATGAAAGAGGTTGAGCCCTCTGCCATTCGGGAGGTGTTCGTTGAGGTGCCGGATGTAAAGTGGAATGACGTGGGAGGCCTCGAGGACATTAAACAGGAATTAAAAGAGGCGGTAGAATGGCCCATTAAATATGCTGATGTTTTTAAGACAGTCGGCACACACCCGCCAAAAGGGATTCTTCTTTATGGACCACCCGGCACAGGGAAGACCCTGCTTGCAAAGGCGGTTGCAAGTGAGACAAAAGTCAATTTTATCTCCATAAAGGGACCGAGTCTTATGTCAAAATTTATCGGTGAAAGTGAGAAGGGTGTTCGCGAGGTGTTTAAAACAGCAAAACAGGCATCACCGTCAATCATATTTTTTGATGAGATCGATGCCATCGTTCCAAGAAGGGGTTCGGGAATCGGAGAATCCGGTGTGACGGAGCGGGTAGTAAGTCAATTTCTGGCCGAAATGGACGGCATCGAAGAACTTAAGGGGGTGGTAGTACTTGCTGCCACCAACCGGGTGGATATGATTGACCCGGCGCTCCTGAGGGGCGGAAGATTCGATCTTGTCATTGAGCTTCCCTTCCCCGACGAAGACGCACGTTTTGCCATATTTGGAATCCACACCAAAAACAAACCTCTCAACAAGGATGTAAATTTGCGTGATTTGGCGAAAGACACTAACGATTTGGCCGGGTCGGATATAGAGTTTCTATGCAGGAAGGCCTCTATGCTGGCAATAAGGGAATATATAAATCAGGGACCAGGGATGAAAAACTCAAAACTCAAAACTCAAAACTCAAAACTTTTTATATTAAAGAGACATTTCGAGGAGGCGCTACAACTGGTGCAAAAGCAGAAGGCATCTATGGAAATGTAAGAAAGGGGGATGAGTAATGGGTAAATACATATACGGTGTAATGAATACCGGATCTCATGCAGCGGATTCCGGCTTTTTAACCTCAAACGGTATCTACAGTATCTCGTACAAGGATGTTTCTGCTGTGGTAAGAGACTCCGGAGCAATTGATTATACAAATCTGCCGGGCGATGTGGCGGCGCAACGCCTTGTCCAGCATCAACTGGTGATTGAGAAGGTAATGCGGGAATTTACCATCATCCCTATGAGGCTGGGGACGTATGTTCTCAATGAAGACGAAGTGATACAGGTCCTGAAAATGGGACACCGGATGTTTAAAGAGGTTTTTGAAGAGATTGAAGGAAGGATAGAGGTCGATGTTGTAGCTACCTGGACTGATCTGAATATTGTAATTAGAAGGGTATCCGAGAGTGAGGAGATAATGGCATTGAAACAATCCCTTCTCAATAAGGAGGAAGGCATAACAATCGATGACCAGATCAAAATGGGAGCGCTCATCAAAAGTCATCTGAATAAGAAAAAAGATGAATACGCCCATACCATAAAGGACTCATTAAAAGACCTCTGCCGGAACATGAAAGAATATACAATGACAGATGACTCGATAATTATGAACGCAGCCTTTTTTATCGATAACGGTATGCGTATTCCTTTCGAAGAAAGACTGGAAGAGTTAAACAACAGTTTCAGCGGAAAGGTCCATTTTAAGTATATCGGGCCCCTTCCCCCCTACAACTTTTATGTCCTTGAAATAATAAAACTCCAATACGAAGAGGTTGATTGGGCAAGGGAAAAACTGAGCCTCAACATGTTTGCAACGAAAGATGACATCAAGAGGGCCTACAGAAGGTGCGCATCCGTATATCACCCTGACAAACACTTTAATACGCAATCTGATACACAGAAGGCAGAAGCTGAGATGGAATATGGTGAGATCACAAAGGCATACGGGTTGCTTTCTGAGTATTGCCAACATGAAAGCTGCTCTATGAAAAAAGAGGATTTTGCATGGAATTCAATAATCGTAAGGGTAAAGGAACAATAATGGAGCATGAGGGAAAGTATATATACTGCATCATCGGCACACAGCAGGATAGAGATTTCGGTCCCATCGGTATCGGGGGCAGAAGCGATAAGGTGAGCACTATCGGGGCAGATGATCTCGCTATGGTAATCAGCAGTCACCCGTTAACAAAACTTGTGGTCAACCGGGAAAATATCCTGGCCCATGAAAAGGTTATTGAAGAGGTAATGAAAGAATATGCTGTTCTGCCGGTGAGGTTCTGTACGATTGCATCAAGTGCCGATGAGATACGGAGCCTCCTGTTCAAGAGATACAGGGAATTCAAGAATCTGCTAAGGGACATGGATCACAAGGTAGAGCTTGGGGTCAAGGGGTTGTGGAAGGATATGGACAATATCTTTAAAGAGATTGCAGAGGAAAATAAAGAGATTAAAAAAATAAAGAGAAGAATAGAAAGGGACCCGGAACAAAAGGATATACAGGCAAAGATAGGGCTGGGTAAACTCGTTGAAGCTGCCTTAAAGAACAAAAAGAATGGGGAAGCGGAAAAGATTGTTGATGCATTAAAGGTTTCAGCCTTTGATTACAAGCTGAATAACACCACGGGGGATGAGATGTTTATCAATGCCTCATTTTTGGTGAGCAAGGGAAGGGAAAAGGAATTTGACAACATTATGGAGGAGCTAAGTGAAACGCACAAAGACAGTATGAAGTTTCTCTATGTGGGACCATTGCCTCCGTATAATTTTGTCAATGTCACCATCTATCAGGAAGAGTGGGAGAAGTAAAAACCCGTGAAGCGTTATTCGTGAAGTGTGAAGTGTTAAAAAACGAGATACGAGATACGCTTCACGAGATACATGTTTTTTGAAATAGAGAGGGAATACATGGAAGAAGGAATATACATATACTGTATAATCGAGTCAAGAGAGCCGTTGTTGTTTGGCGCCATAGGCATCGGTGAAAGGGGCGACGACGTATACACCCTATCCTTTCAGGATCTCGGGGCTGTGGTAAGCAAATCGCCCGTCAGGAAATATCCTGTTGCCCGCGAGAATCTGATGCCCCACGAACGGGTCATCGAAGAGGTAATGAAAACCCATACGGTTTTGCCGGTAAGGTTCTGCACGATTGCAAAGGATGAAGAGAAGGTGAAAAAGATCCTTGAAAAGGAATACGACAGGTTTAAGGCATTATTGGAGAGTCTGGAGAACAAGAAAGAGCTTGGAATCAAGGCCATCTTTAAGGAAGATATGATTTACACGCATATCCTCGAACAAAACGAGGAAATCAGAAAACTCAAGGATAAGTTAACGGGCATGCCTCCTGAAAAGACGCACTATCAGCGTATGGAAATAGGAAAGATGGTCGAGGTTGCTCTTCAGGGGGAGCGGGAATCATGCAAGGATTCCATCCTGAGCCTGTTATCTCCTCTGGCAATAGAAACAAAAACAAATCCGGTATACGGAGAGATGATGGTACTCAATGCCGCGTTTCTTGTGCATGAGAAGGATGAACCCATGTTTGATACAAGGGTCAATGAGCTTGCAGAGTCAAGAGGCGATACGGTCAGGTTCAAATACGTAGGAAAGATCCCCCCCTTTAATTTTGTGAATCTGACGATCAGGACGGAGGAGTATTGAAGGAATGTTTTTAATAGATGATATAGTGTTTTCGCCATTAAAAGGCCTTATCTGGTTGAGCGAGAAGATTAATGATATGGTTGAAAGAGAGATGTCGGATGAAGGGCTTATAAAAGAACGGCTCATGGAATTACAGTTACGCTTTGAACTGGATGCGATAGATGAAGAGACATATATGAGGCAGGAAAAGGAACTTCTTGAACGGTTAAATGCGATTCACGGAGATGAAGGCTAAAAAACAGGAGGTATGACACATGGCAAATATTGATAAAGCCGCCCAGGCAATAAGCGGGTTTTTGAAAAAGACGCTTCCGGTGGAGGATGCCAAGGTTGTAAAGATAACAAAGATACCGGAAGGATGGGAAGGAGAGGTCGAGGTCTATGAAGAGAGCTCATTCATCAAATCGATCGGACTATCGACAAAGGTGAAGGATCGCAACATCTACAGGATTAAGACTGATGAAAATCTGGAAGTTCAGTCATACGAAAGAATGAATGCAAAACAATTGCAGGAATGAAGATATGGACGGGCTATACCTTTACTGCATAAGAGAAAAAACTGAAGATGCTTCTGGATTCAGCACAAGGGGCATTGATGGAAAAAGAGAGGTATTTACCATCATTCACCAAGAACTGGAGGCTGTTGTCAGCAGGGTTTCCTTATCAAAATTTACTTCCGATGAAATTCAGAAGAAGGCCCTGGAGGACCTCAATTGGATTAAGGAAAAGGCCGTGGTTCATGAAAACGTTATCGAAGAAGCCGCAAGAGGGACTGATGGGCTTATGAATGTGATTCCCATGAGATTCGGTATCATTTTTAAGAATAAGACAGGACTGATGGAAACCCTTGACAGGGACAATGCAAAGATGAAGCGGCTGTTGAATGAGATTCGGGGAAAACAGGAATGGGGCGTAAAAATATACCTCATGGATAGCGAAAGATTTGAATTGATGGTTAAGGAAAAAAATGAAGACATAAGGCTGAAGGAGCAGGAAACGGCTTTAATGCCGGAAGGCATGGCCTATTTTATGGAAGAAGAATTGGAAGAGATTGTTCACAGAGAAGTTAACAAAGAACTGGACGTCATGTTGGATAATCTCTTCGAAAAACTGACGGAAAAAACAGCAGAGTCAGTAAAAACGAAGATTCTTGACCAGGAGATGACAGGTACAACAGAGAAAATGGTCTTCAATGCAGCCTTTTTAGTCCACGGAGATAGGATTGATTCGTTCAAAAAAACCCTTGAGAATACAGACAAGGAGATGAGAATAAAAGGGCTACGCCTTGAATACAGCGGTCCTTGGCCCCCCTTTAATTTTACGAGAGGGGGAGAAAAGACATGATAAATAAACGAGATAAGGTAACGCTGGTTGATGTGCTGGACAAAGTTCTGGAAAAGGGGGCGGTGATCAACGGCGATATGGTGATAAGGGTAGCCGATGTAGACCTTGTGTTTCTGGGGTTAAGACTTATCCTTACTTCGGTTTCCAAGGCGGAAGAGTTATCCGGGAGAAGCCGCAGCAGCCCGGAAAGAGAATTGACTGAAGACGACAAGGCATACATCGAGAAATTACAGAAAGAGATAAAAAAGGCTGAAGAAAATATCCCCAGGCTTATTAATGCAGACAGCCCGAGGGAAACTGAACAGGGCCTTGCGAAGCTCATTTTAACCATTGTCGAGTTGATAAGAAAACTTATGGAGAAGGAGGCATTCAGACGGGTAAAGAAGGGCACCCTTTCTCCGATAGAGATTCAAAAACTCGGATTAAGCCTCAAGGCGGTAAAAAAGAAAATGCAGGAAATTCAGGCAATCTTTGGCATTAAAGATAAAGACCTGAACCTGAATCTCGGCCCGTTGGGAGATTTAATGTGAGAAAAGCCGTGAATCGAGGAGATTTTGCAAATGGAAAATAGCAGAGAACGGTCGCGACCGTTCCGTACAGTGAAAAAACGAAAAGTGAATTGGAACAAAAAAAGGAGGGAAAAATGGAAGCTTTTAAATGTCCGAAATGTGGAAAAACAACAGGTGGAAACGAGAAGTTTTGCGATGGATGTGGTCAGCCACTCAATATCGTATGCCCCGCATGTAGTGAGACCTGGCGATTTATGTTCGATTACAAGTTTTGCCCCAACTGTGGGCATAGTATGAAAAAACTTGGTACGAATAAACCGTTACGAGAAGAAAAATAGTTTCTTTGCCTTGAGCTACGAGATACGGACTTTAATTAAGGAGCGCATATGGCTGAACAACAGATGATGCATGCAACACAGGCTACCAACCTTGCCGATATTTTGGAGAGGGTGCTGGACAAAGGGATTGTTATTGCGGGGGATATCCAGATAAGGATAGCCGACATCGAACTTTTAACCATCAAGATAAGACTGCTCATCGCGTCTGTTGATAAGGCGATGGAGATGGGAATCAACTGGTGGCAGCAGGACCCCTATTTATCTGATGGAAAAAAGGCAAAGGCTATTGAGGATGAGACCAAAGAATTAAAAAAGAGGATTAAGCGGTTGGAAGGGAAGGTGAAGTAAAAAATAATAGCTCATGGCTCATAGCTCATGGCTCATAGCTCATGGCTCATAGCTCATGGCTCATAGCTCATGGCTCATAGCTCATGGCTCATAGCTCATGGCTCATAGTTTTAAAGTTCTTGCTATCAGCTATCAGCTATGAGCCTATGCTACTTTTTCAAGGGGAAGATTTTCGATGCTGATATTAACAAGGTCTGATAAACTAAGCTTTTTGCTTGCATCAAGTATTTCAATGCCGACAATCGACCTGTTTTCATCAAGATCAACAGTAACCCCTTCCAATACATCTATATTATCATCAACGTGCGCTTCCTTAAACTGTATATACAGGGCGTCTGCTTCCTTGTCATATTCAATCTTCATAATTTATTACCTCCAGCCTTTTTTCTTTTTTACGGCGGTAATTATAAGTATCCTGTCCTTCTCTTCCTTATATGTTACTCTTAAGTATCTGTCAGATATCTTTTTCCATACGTTTTTTCTTTCTTCCAAAGAAGATTCGGTCAAATCAGGATTGTCTAATGCCAGTGCAACGTCGGATTCATTGATACCATGCAGCCTCATTCTATTCTTGGCATGTCTGGTATATTTAACCGTTTTCATTGGAAATACGATAGCACAAATGCGTGCGGCCTGCAAACAATATAAGGATGATTTATTGCCCCGCAGGCCAATACCACGAAGCTTGTCGCGTGGTAGTTCGTTTCGACAAATCATTACTGGAGATGGTGTATTGCCCCTTAAATGGAAGCTTCATATTGAGGTTATAGGGTATAAACGGTATTGACTGTATGGCGCGAAGGCTATTGTATGTTCCCATTATTCATACAGAGGCGGATCTCGGTTCTGTGGGCGAGGATATTGCAAAAAGAGGGCTCAGGGAATTCGGGGAAACACTATGGAAAAGGCACCAGGAAACAGTCCTCGGTTTCTGGGATGCCATAGCTGGGTATTTTGATTCCATTGAGGTCTCAGGATTCAAGGTATTCCAGGACGGCATGGTAGCCGACGGGGAAACAGGGATGACAATAGTCCAGGAGGTAGTCAAGACAGGCAGCCGGAATTATCAGATTATCTCAGAACTCATCAGGAAAGGCGCTATCCTTGTAAAGACAGAAGATATTAACCTCGTCAGGGAGGAACGTGACTGGATTCTCAGGATAACCCAGGCAAAAAACCGTGCGCAGAAGCTTGATGCAGCCCTGAAGTATAAGCTTGCCAAAAACAATCTTTTAGAGAAAAGGGACAAGTTTATTGCAAAACAGATAGACGATACGCTTCAGGAAGGGGGAATGGGCATTCTGTTTGTGGGCGCATTCCATAACGTAAGGAAGTGGCTTCAAAAAGAGATTGCCGTTAAGGAGATTAAAGATATACACAAGGTCAAGGAATACCATAAACTCCTGCCCTTTTACCGCAGCAACAGGGAGAGGGTTGAAAGGCTGAGGATGTATCTGATGGATACTTGTGAAAGGTGAAATGGATTCTTGCGTATAATGTATTTTGCATATAATGAAGGCCGTAATGAGAAAGGTAATGATCATCCATGCAGTTCTATTTATCTTGCTTCCTGTGTTAAGGGCAGGCACAGAACTGCATCATAATCCGATCAATAATACGCTCATCAAGTCAATTATCAAGGTGGAAAGTTCCGGCGACCCAAAGGCCATATCCAGGGAGGGCGCATGGGGGTTGATGCAGGTACGCCACGCAGTATGGGAAAAGGAATTAAAAGAGGCAGGCATCATAAGTGATAAGCAGGAACTGTTCAACCCTGAGAAAAATATTAGGGCCGGGAAGTATATACTCACAAAATATTATGGTCAGACAGGCTGTCTTGAGAAGACCTTAAAAAAATATTCGGGAAATAAGAAAAGGTATTTCGATAAGATAATGATCGAATACTGGAAGCATATGATGTTCGACCATTGGTTCTCTTCTTATCGGCATAAACCATTTGATTCGGAACCAGAACGCATGCGAGTAAAAATACGATGGCAGTCCAGCGCTGCCGATGATTGGCGCGTTGACGTCCTGGAAAAATACCGCACCGGCGCAGGGAGATAGAAAATGGGCCGGAAAAAGACCCAAAAAGAACCGGAAGCAATTAAAATAGCCGAAGATGAAGCCCACGAATATGCCGAGAGCATCATTAACACCGTGCGTGAACCCTTAATCACTCTGGATCAGGATCTCAGGGTAGTCACCGCCAGCCGTTCCTTCTATGAAGTCTTTAAGGTAAATTCTGAAGAGACCATGGGACAGCTTATCTATGATCTGGGCAATAAACAGTGGGATATTCCCAAGCTGCGGGAACTGCTGGAAAACATCCTTCCTCAAAAAACGGCCTTTGATAACTATGAGGTTGAACACGATTTTTCCACTATCGGCAGACGCATCATGCTTCTGAATGTCCGGCAGATTCAAAGAGCATCGGGAAAAAAGCGGATCATCCTCCTGTCCGTAGAGGATGTCACCGATCGTAAGGAATTGGAAGAAGCCCGTAGCAAATTAGCAGCAATTGTGGAATCTGCTGATGACGCAATAATAAGCATGGACATAGAGGGTAACATTATAAGCTGGAATAGCGGGTCAGAAGTTGTATATGGGTATAATGCCGAGGAGATCATAGGAAAGTCTATATCTTCATTAATGCCGTCTAATCACCCTGATGAGTATAAAGACCTTTTAACAAAGAGATCGCGCGGAGAGCTTATTAAGAATTATGAAACTCAACGCAGGAGAAAAGACGGCCAAATAATTGATGTTTCGCTGACAATTTCTCCGATTAAGGACATGTCAGAAAAAATTACAGGTGATTCCATAATTGCTCGCGACATCACCGAGAAAAAGAAGCTGGAAAGAGAGGTGGTGAAGACAAGGGATGCTGCTGAAGCGGCCAACAAGGAACTGGAGGCCTTCAGCTATTCCGTTTCCCATGACCTGCGGGCGCCGCTTCGGAGTATCGACGGTTTCAGTCAGATTTTGCTGGAGGACTATCAGGATACACTTGACGACACCGCGAAATCTTACCTGGATCGGGTGCAGAAGGCAACGCAGCGTATGGGTCACCTGATTGACGATATGTTAAAACTGTCACGGGTGACAAGGTCTGAATTTCGCTATGAATCTGTTGATTTGAGCACTATGGTCAGGGCAATTTCTGAGAAGTTGCAGCAGAATGACCTCGACAGAACGGTTGATGTGATCATCCAGGAGGGTGTTTTCGTCAACGGCGACGCCTATTTACTGCAGATTGCCCTGGAGAACCTGGTGGGTAACGCATGGAAGTTTACAAGCAAAGAAGTACGGCCACAGTTTGAGTTCGGCACGACCATCAAGAACGGGAAAGCAGCATGTTTTATACGGGACAATGGTGCGGGGTTTGATATGGCCTATGTTGACAAATTGTTTGGCGCCTTTCAGCGCCTCCACACATCCTTTGAATTCCCGGGAACGGGAATCGGCCTGGCGACTGTACAGCGTATTATCAACCGTCACGGCGGTGAGATCTGGGCCGAGGCTGAGGTGGGAAAAGGTGCAACGTTTTATTTCATGCTTGCAGAAGACGTGAAGCGGTAAAAGCTCATAGCTCGTTGCTCATAGCAAGTGCTTTAAAACCATCAGCTATGAGCCATCAGCCATGAGCTATGAGCGAGATACGAATAAGGAGGAGTTATGGAACAAAAAATCATTCTTCTGGTGGAGGATAATCCCGATGATGCGGACCTGACGATTCGGGCATTCAAGAAAAATAATATCTCAAATACGGTTATTGTTGCAAAAGACGGCGTAGAGGCCCTTGATTATCTTCACGGGACGGGCATGTATGCCGGAAGGGATGCGAAGAATCTGCCGGTCGTTGTCCTGCTGGACCTGAAACTGCCCAAAATAAACGGCTTGGAGGTACTGAGGGGCATTCGACAGGATGAGTTCACCAAACTGATCCCCGTGGTCATCCTCACATCATCCTCAGAGCAGAAGGACGTGATCGAAGGGTATAAACTCGGCGCCAACAGTTATGTCCGAAAGCCGGTTGATTTCGAACAGTTTGTGGAGGCTGTCAAGCTTCTTGGCCTCTATTGGACCCTCTGGAATGAACCGCCACATATGAATAAGTGAATGGTGGTGAAGGCGGTGAAGCGATATAAGCTCATGGTTCATTGCTCATAGCAAGGGTTTTGAAACCATCAGCCGTGAGCGATGAGCGAGGAACGAGATATGGGCTTGTCTGTCAGTGGTAATTACTGGAGGAACAGGGTGATAAGAAATATGAGTTTTTCTTTAGAAAGTCCGGCTTTTTTTAGTATACCCTGGAGAGTGCCTTTCTTTGGAGGTTTGCTGGAATGTACTGGCACTGGTATAGTAACAGTGCCTTCTCCTGACTGCTTTTGGTATATGCGATGGCTACCTGTCTGTCTTTTAAACACAAAGCCTTCTTTTTCGAAAGCTCTGCAAATTTCATGGCCACTAACCTGCGGGAGCTTACCCATTAATTACAAGCTCAAGTTCGTGCGTCTGATGTGTCTTGGCAAAATGAGGGATGTTTTCTATTCCAACCACTTCAACATATCCTTCAGCGGCGTCTTTAAGCATATAAATGGCCTCTTCGATGGTATCACCTTCAGTGGTTATATCAAGCTCGGGGCAATAAACCACATAACCTCCCTCTTCAGCAGAGCTAAGTTCAGCAGTGATTTTTATTTTTCTCATGCCAAGCCTCCATCTATAAAATTAAGAAGTAATGTAGCCCTAAGTGGTTGGTATGTCAATCGAAAATGTGATTATGTTGGCAGACTTAGTGATAGTTTGGGATTTTTACGAGAGTGCCGCTGTGCACCTTATTTGCTGAATCGATAAAAGGAGAAAAGGCATGGGAACCCCACTACGTATTTTGATCGTTGAAGATTCTGAAGATGATACACTGCTGATGGTCCGTGTGTTTAAAAAAAGCGGTTATGATCCAACATATGAACGGGTTGAAACCGCTGAGACCATGGCCGAGGCCCTTGAGAGAGAGGTATGGGACATCATCATATCAGACTATAGGATGCCCCGGTTCAGCGGTCTTGAAGCGCTCAAACTATACAAAGAGAAAGGGCTCGATATCCCCTTTATCATCGTTTCAGGTACCATCGGTGAAGAGGTTGCAGTAGAAGCAATGAGAGTCGGTGCACATGATTATGTGATGAAGAATAATCTCCCCCGCCTCATTCCTGCTGTTCAAAGAGAACTCGGGGATACAGAATCAAGAAGAGAGCGCAAGTTGGCGGAGGAGGCGCTGCGGGAGAGCGCGGAAAAATACCTG
>PNOF01000068.1 GCA_013824645.1 Syntrophus sp. (in: bacteria)
TAGTGGAAGAGATTATTAAAATTCTCTACTTCTACCGAAGCAGGGTTATCTTCTCTTTTTCCGGTGTTGCCCTTGGAATTCTTTCAATCTGTGTCATCATTACTACCATAGATGGTGCAAATAAACGGGCAAACGACATGGCCGAAGCCTTGGGGCCTGATTCAATAATGATCTTCAGCGGAGGGGAGAGGCAGAGGGCGGCAAGGGAAAGAACCAATACATTAACGATGGATGACGCCGCATCAATCGAAAGGATAGGGGGAGTGTATGATCTCCTTAAATCTTTCACGGTAAGAAATGTGATGATACGATACAGGGACGGGAAATGGCAATCTGCAGTAGTGGGCGCCACCGAAAACTATTTTACCTCTTTCAGTTGGGGATTTCAGACGGGAGCTCCCTTTGCCCGGCAGGATGTTGAGAACGCCGAGGCAGTCTGCGTGCTTGGATCGAAGATATATGATGAGCTCTTTAAAGGCGAGAGCGCTGTTGGAAAATCAATTCTCGTAGGACAATTGCCCACGAAGGTTATAGGTATCCTTGAGGAAAAGGGCGGTGGCATGGGGGGCCGCACGTTGATGACCGTGTAATTATGCCCCTTACCACGGTGAGGGGCAGGCTGACAAACGAAAAACGATATGTATCGGCGCTGAGAATAAAGACTGACAGAAATGTGGATGAAACCATCGAAGATATAAAGATGGTTCTCAGGCAGAATCATCTGATTCAGGGTCAACAGCCGGATGATTTCACTATAAGGGGTTCAAAGGAGGTATTACAGTTTCTTTCGGTGATATACGGTTCTCTTTTCCTTTTTCTCGGTACTGCATCGATAGTAGCCCTTGTAGTGAGCGGTTTTGTCCTTGCAAACCTTTTCTACCTCACCATAGAGGAGAGAAAAAAGGACATCGGTATTAGAAGGGCATATGGAGCAACGAGAAAAGGCATTCTCCTCTCCTTTCTCTGTGAATCTGTTTTTATCACCTTACTGGGCGGTATTGCCGGGATCTTATTGAGCCTTATCCTTGGCGGAACCTTTGAAAAACTGTTCAACATTCCCATGAAATTCTCATTTAAAGTTGTTGTCTTTGCAATGATCTTCAGTTTTCTTACGGGCCTTCTCTCGGGGTTGAAGCCTGCCTTACGGGCGAGCAGAATTGAACCTATTGAGGCGATCAGGGGATGATCTACACGTTAGGTTTCTACTTAAAGATTGCCTTTCAAAGCCTTATAATCCACAAAGGCAGAATGGTCCTTGCCCTTCTGGGGATTCTTTTTGCAGTTATGAGTCTTGTGGCCTTCGGGAATATAAGCAGCGGCATGAAGATGAAGGTTGATGAGGAGATTAGCAAGTTTGGGAAGAATCTTGTTATAGTTAGGGCAGGTCAGGTGTTTGCTATGGGGCGGGGGTCAAGTCAGTTTAGCGTGTCAAAGACGCTAAAGCTTGTGGATGCAAAAAAGATCAAAGAGAATCTCTCCGGTGTGGCGGAGGTGGTGCCTTTCTTTGATATTACTTATCCTGCCCGTTATCAGGACAGGACCCTGAAGGTCAGTGTTGTAGGTGCGCCCGACAGTATGTTCAGGGTAAGAAATGTAGCGATTGCCTTCGGGAGGCCGCTCACGGAAGATGATGAGATGAAGGTGGAAAAGAGGGTGGTCATCGGATATAAGGTTTTTGAGAACCTTTTTCAATCTGGCGACCCAATCGGCAAATATCTTCTCCTCTTCAGGGTACCCACAGAGGTGATCGGGGTAATGGAAGAGAAAGGGACTGATTTTACCGGACAAGATCAGGACCTTCAGGTTTATGTGCCTCTAAATACGTTTATGCGCCGCTACAGTAACGTTGATCATATAAAGGGGATTTATATCCAGGCCCAGGAGGGGATGCTTCTGGCGGACATGAAAACGAAACTGAGAGGTTTTTTAAGAAAGATCCATAATCTCAAAAAAGAACAGAAGGACGATTTTTCTATCTTTACAATGGATGATTTACTGAGGACAAGGGAAGAAGGCATCCGCCTTGTCTCTGTTCTCACGATAATAGTCTCTACCGTCTCTTTTTTGATAGGCGGCCTCGGTATATTTGCTATTATGCTCCTATCTGTCTCGGAAAGAAAACTGGAAATTGGCATCCGAAGGGTAGTTGGTTCAAGGAAACGGGATATCATCTTTCAATTTCTAACCGAGTCCGTTATCATTGCACTGGTGGGTGGTGTATTCGGGATTGCTGCCGGTTTTGTGATTACAATAATAGTTGATTATATCGGTGATTTTCCACTTGTTTTAAGCGGCAGAAATATCATAATTACTCTTATTATCAGTACTGTTGTGGGGATGCTTGCAGGTATTTATCCTGCGATTCAGGGAACGAAGTATGAGCCGGTGAAAGTCCTCAATTCCTGATTATTTATTATCCAGATTACTAAGGGTTTTTTCCGAGAGCATTTTTAATACATCGGGGGAATCCTTTGAGAGTTCCAGATAGATCTTCCGTGCATCTTCAGTCTGTCCCTTTATGGAATATACAGTACCGAGATAGAGTTTCGCAATTTTGTATATTTTACCCTGTTTTTGCTGAATGACTTTCTGAAAGATCTCTTCCGCCTTGTCAAGGTTCTCCTTTTTCCCTGAGGCCGTGTATTCATCCAGGTTTTTTACGCCCTGAAAGAGCAGTACCTGAGCCTTTTCATCCTTTTTTTCTTCGTAAGCGGCATAGCCATAAACGGAGAGGGATGCAACGATTAAAAGGGCTGCAGCGATTATACATAGTTTGAGGTTTGTTCGAAAAAAAGAGTAAACCAACTCAACTGTCGCGATGAGAATATCCTGCTTTCTAACCCCTTCTTTTATCTTCTTTTTAATCATGCTCGTATTTCACCATACAAAGTTAGCCAGTGTCAATATATTAAGTAAGGGTGCTGTGCAGGACAGAATCAGGAGTTGTTTGAATCTGTTTCAGAATTTCTTGATAGCTCCTGATTTTCTTCAGATGTTTTCTTGATTCTGGTAGCGCCTGTAAAGGTTTTGGTATAAAAAGCGGAATGAATGGAATCAACTCTGACACCTATTCTGTCATGGGCTGATGATGAGTGAATAAAGTTGCCATCCCCTATATAAATGCCTACGTGGGTTGGATACTTTACATATCGTTTTGTTCTGAAGAAGACAAGATCGCCAACGCTCAACTCTTCCTTTGATATCTTTGGCCCTACCATGAATTGTTCCCTGGCGCTCCTTGGAAGTTGAACATCAAAGAGATCGTAAATTTTTTTGACATAGGCTGAGCAGTCAAGGCCACGCACGCTATTGCCGCCATATTTATAGGGTGCACCCATAAAGCTTTTTGCCACCTTTACGAGCATATATCTTTCTTCTTGGCTTTTCCATGTTTTTAAAGAATTGCTGTTAAGATTTACATACACTTCTTCGTTATCTACTTCGGCTATTTTTGGTATGAGCAGAACTTTACCAGGGGGCAGTTTTTTTCCGGCATCGCTGTTTGACTCAAGTATATCTTCTTTTTCCAGACCGAATTTTATTGCAACCCTTTCAAGGGTATCGCCCTTTTTAACCCTGTATTCAATGAATTCTCCGTCACCCTGAAGTTCAACGGTTTTTTCAGCAGTCTGTATTGCCTGTTTATTCTTTAAGCCTTTTTTTGTAAGCTGTGTATTTTTCAGATTCTTTTTTGTTTTTGCAGATTGAGTGTTTATTGGCTCTTTTTTGGGAGTATTTACATTTTTCTCAATAACAATCTGCTGGCCAAGTTTAAGGTTTATTGTTTTTAAATTATTGGTGTTTTTCAGTTTATCGACTGAAATCTGATATTTTTTCGCGATTGTGTAAAGGTTGTCGCCCTGTTTTACCTTGTGGGTAACAGCAGAGAAAGCAATCGATGTAAAAGAAAAAGAAAGGAGCAGGCTGAGTACAGTTAAGGATATATTTTTTCTATTCAAATTTATAATGTTTCTCCCGTATGTCTGATTTGTATACCTTGTATCAAAATAGGTAAAAATATGTCAAGATAAATTTTGACTATTTTTTCAGGTAATCTGCAAGTGTAATGAAATCAGTATATTTTTTGTAACCCCGGAATCATGTATTATATTTCACAATTTAATGTTTGCACTGAAATTTATTTATGATAGTATATATAAAAATGCTTTAGGAGGGATGGAAGATGGAGATGAGAGAAATCCTGTGGAACGCGGGAGAAGCGGCGCAGTGGATTACATACGCGCTGATGATATTAACGTTTATTATCCTTATCATTGGGTTTAAGAAGCGTTATGCTATGTGGAAAATCGGCAAGAGTTCCCCTATCAATATTAAAGAAAAGTTAGGCGAGAGGATTAGCTTTTTTGTAAAGAATGGTATTTTTCATGGGAGCATACTGAAACCCAGAGAAGGTTTTCCCGGGGTCATGCACCTCTTTATCTTCTGGGGTTTTCTGGTTCTTACCATAGGTACTGCCCTTGTAGCCATTCAGGCTGACGTGACGAACCTGCTTTTTAAATATGAATTTATTAAAGGCGATTTCTACCTTGTATTCTCATTCCTTCTTGATCTTGCCGGTCTTGTAGCGATTATCGGAATCCTGATGGCCATGTGGAGAAGATATGTTACGAAACCGTCAAGGCTTGACAATAAACCTGACGATGCCATTACGCTCATATGGATTCTGGCGGTTCTGATTTCCGGGTTTCTTGTTGAAGCCGCCAGGATAGCGGCTACCCAGCAACCATATGAAGTATGGAGTTTTGTAGGATATGCATTGTCATCCCTTTTCCCTGCGGCGGCGCAGGGGAGCGTCGATGTGAAGAGCCATGCAATAGTCAATATGCCTCATGCGATACTCTGGTATGTTCATGTGCTTATTTCCTTCGGCCTTATTGCCTATATCGCATATTCGAGGCTCCTCCATGTTGTGACATCTTCTCTCAATATGTTTTTCAGGGGTGTTGAGGACGCGCCAAGGGGTGCTGTTGCAGCCATTGAAGATTTTGAAAACGCGGAAGAATTTGGTGTAAATGCCATTGAGGGGTTTACATGGAGACAGATTATGGACCTGGACGCCTGTACAAGGTGCGGCAGGTGCCAGGACAGATGCCCGGCAAACCTCAGCGAGAAACCTCTTTCCCCTAAGGCGCTCATTCAGGATCTTAAGGGCGAGTGGGAAAGAACCGCACAGGGGATAAAAAATGAGGATGGCATCATCGACAACGTGATACAGGAAGAAGCCCTATGGTCCTGTACTGCCTGCCTTGCCTGCCAGGTGAACTGCCCTGTGTCAATCCCCACCTTTGATAAGAACATTGAAATGAGACGCTACCTTACCATGACCTTAAGCAAGGTGAGCTCTGAGATGAAGTTGCTCTATAAGAACCTCCAGAAGAACTCGAACCCTTACGGCATGGGCAAAAACGGCAGGCTGGAATGGACGGAAGGACTTGATATTAAAAAGGCTGCTGAGGAAGAGGTTGAGTATCTGTACTGGGTCGGCTGTGTGGCATCCCTTGATGACAGGAATAAAAAGATTGCAAAGGCATTTGCTTCTATCCTGCAGAAGGCAGGAGTTTCATTCGGCATCCTGGGCCCGGACGAGAACTGCTGCGGCGATCCGCTGCGCAGAACAGGCAACGAATACCAATATCAGGAGGTTGCTGAGGGGAATGTGGCCCTGCTGAATGAACTGGGGATAAAAAAGATCATTACTGCCTGCCCCCATTGCTACAACACGCTGAAGAACGATTATCCTCAATTAGGTGGCAACTATGAGGTCTATCACCACACGGAAATTATATCCATGCTGGCCAGCAAGGGAAAGATTTCTATCAATCCGAGCCTTGAAGGTATTACCACCTATCATGACCCCTGTTATCTGGGAAGGGTAAACAGGATCTTTGACGAGCCGAGAAGCCTTGTAAATAAGGTCAAGAAGGGAACCTTTGTGGAAATGCCCCGTAACTGCGATGAAGGTTTCTGCTGTGGAGGCGGTGGTGGAAGAATATGGATGGAAGAACATCACAAAAGAATTAATCACCTGAGGATGGATGAAGCTATCGGAGTATCAGCAAATACGGTAGTGACAGCATGTCCTTATTGCCTTATAATGATGGAAGATGCAATAAAGGATAAAGAAAAGAGTGAAACAATGAAGGCTCTGGATATTTCGGAAATTATTGCAAAAGATTTGTAGAGAAAAAAGTTTTTAAAAGGGTATATAAAAGGATGGGCAATTGCCCATCCTTTTATATTTTAAGAAGCAACCTTATTCTTCAAGGGTTATAGCTTCTACCGGGCATTCTTCTACACAGGCGCCGCACTCTGTACAAAGTTCAGAGTCGACCTTTGCCGTATCGTCTACGGTTATGGCATCGGCAGGACAAACCTCAGCGCATGCACCACATCCTGTGCAGGTTCCTTCATCAATTTTTGTAGGCATTGTATTGTACCTCCTTTCTTTTTTGAAATTCCTAAACAAATATGGCAGGAATGTCAATAAAAAAATAAATTTCCTTTTAAAAGAGTTTTCCTGATTCAATAAAACATTTGTAAAATAAAACAATTTGTCCTAAAACTATCAAACCGTTCTTTTTGATTCAATTTTGATTGACATAGGCCAATAGTTCGAATAAGATTTCTCCCATGAAAGAATTCTTTAAGGATATGTTTGTTGACCTCTATGAGAATTTTACGGAGGTCTTCCTCAACATCATCGTTATGATCATAGTTATGATTGGTGGTGTTATAATAAGCTGGTTTATAAAAAAACTTCTCGTAAAACTTCTTATGCTTTTTCGTTTTGACAAATGGGCACAAGAAGTGGGGGTTGTTAATTTCCTTGAAAAAGGTGGGGTGAAAATTCTCCCTTCTATGATAATTGGCAAATTTGCATACTGGATATTCATCGTTGCTTTTTTCTCATTTGGTTTGAATTTTATCGGTATCACCCAGTTTGCAGAATATACATCCAAGATTTCAAGCGCCCTTCCCAATGTTTCTGTCTCTATCGTCATCATAGTATTCGGGTTGATATTTAGTAATTTTATAAATCGTGTGATTTTCTTGACCTGTGAAAATGCGAATATTCGATATGGCGACCTCATTGCAAAAGGGATCAGGATTTTCCTTATTATCATAACCTTTGGGATCGTTTTTGAATACATGGGTGTGGGAAATACGATTATCACCATCAGCTTTCTTATAATATTCGGTGGAATAATCATGACCTTGTCTCTTGCACTGGGTATAGGCTTGAGCCACGTTGTAGGGGATTTAATAAAAGAAAAGGTTAAGGAAAGAGGGGAAAAAAAGAAAGACTGATTGTTCTGTCGGCAATCCCTAATCCCTGTTTTTCTGACTGCACCATCATTACTTCAGATAGTGAGTATTACCCCTTGAGCAGGTATTTTTTGAACCATGTGAGCCCCATACTGATTACCTCATCTCTGTGAACAGAATTGGAAAAGGTGTGATCAGCGCCTTTTATGATCTCAAGCCTCTTGGGGTTTTGTAAACGTTCATAGATGGTTTTTCCCTCATGGCATGGGACTGTATCATCATCTGCACCATGAATCACAAGCGCATGAGAGACCTTTGCGGACTCAGCGAGTACATCATATTGCAGGAAATCACTGTAAATAGTATCTTTGAACTTAATATCGGAAATGTTTCCATCATCGGTTTTATTCAATTCGTAAGGTGTTGCCCAGGGGGATACACATTGTATCCTTTTGTCTCGCGATGCCTTGAGCAGACAGGTTACCCCGCCGAAACTGCTGCCTAAAATGCCGATCCTGTCAGGATCAATGTCAACATGGTTACGGGCATAATCTACTATGGCATCGAGGTTTTCAAGCCGGATAGTAAGGGTAGTCTCTTCAATATTGCCGCTGCTCTCTCCGCACCCGTGGTAGTCGAATCTGCATGATGCGATGCCTTCTGCGGCAAACTGTTCTGAAAGGGCAACATACTTTGAGCTTTCTTTTGAGCTTATTAGTCCATGGGAGAGAATGACGCATGGGTACGGACCTTTTGCTGTATCAGGAATTATCATTAGGCCGCTTATTATATTATAAAGAGAATTAATAACAAAAGGCTGAATCATAAATATTCCCCCCTCAACTCATCGAGTTTTTCTTCAAGGGGAATAAGGTTCAGGACATCCTCTTTGTTATATTCAAGGAGGAGACTTAAGGCATCGAGCCGTCCCCGTCTGATATACCGCTCCCACAGCAGGACTGCTTTATATCCGTCAACGCCCTCGGTCTTTCTCGTGATCCCGAACATCTTCTCAAGCTCTTTGAGTCCTCCCTTAATTCCCAGCTTCTTTTTTTCTTTGAAGAGATCGCGGGATCTGCATGTTTCTGTTAAATCAATATTCAGGTGTTTTTTTATAGTCGGGATATCGAAGAGATCGCCATTGAAAGTGACGATGGTGCTTGCCTTTTGCAGTTCCTTTTCAATATCGCCTGTATTAATGTTCTCTCCATGCCATTGCAGGAAACCCTTCGGTTCCGTATGTATGCCAATAACACATATGCTGCCGTTCCTGTCTGTTTCTATATCGAGATACGCCTTCACTTAACAACACCATTTTACCTTTCTTGAAAAGATTTATATTCATTTTAAGTCCTGAGCGTCACTATGCCTATTACACCAAAAGAAAAAAACATGAAATTTGAAAACCAGGCTGCAAAGAGGGGGGGGAAGATCTCTGAATATCCGAGAGAGAGTGAGACCGAATGAAAAAACCAATAGAATATGCCAAGGGACATGCCTGAAAATATTCCCTTTGAGATGTGTTTCGTCTTGCTGTATCTCAGGCCGACAGAAAATGCAGCAAGGACCATAATGAAGTTGATGAAGGGAAAGGATATCTTGTTATAAAGATCGACGAGGTATCTTCGTACATTATGGCCATCCAGTCTCAAGCGTTTTATATACCTTGAAAGTTCCCTATAACCCATCTCTTCAGGGTTTTTTTCTATAACCTTAAATACCGTGGGCGGTTCTTGTATAATACCTTTCAGATGGGGATAGGTTTTCTTGGAAATAATACCATTTTTTCCAAAAGTTCTTTCAGATACATCAGAGAAAATCCAGGAGCCGTCTTTCCAGATGCCTTCTTTTGCGTCGATTCTCTTCTTAATGGAATAATCCTTGGAGAGTTCCAATACGGTAATGCCTTTAATTGTATCGGTTTTGTTGTCAAAAAAGTCTATGTTGCTGATCACGTTATCTCTTTTAAACCAAATCCTGTCATTCTTGAAAAAAACGTAAGATTCTTCCTTTTTTATCTTGATTCTGTAGATGTATTCCGATGCGCTGGTCGTTGCAGGGATAACCAATTCAGACAAAATGAAGGAAAAAATTATCAATATCATAGAAAAGAGGACAAGGGGTTTCATGAGAGATATGGTGCTTATGCCCGAGGTCCGTACTATGATCATCTCGTTTCCCCTTATCATAAGCATAAGAAGTATGAGCATTGATATAAGAAACGACAGGGGAAGTATGAGATTCAGATAAAAAGGAAGTCTCAGAAAAAGGTAGCTTATGCCCAATAAGAAATTACGGAAGTTTGCCGTAAATATGTCTGTGTGTTCAAAAAACTCGATGTTGATAAATATCACAATTCCTGCGAGTTCAGTTATGAACAGTATCTTGACAAGGTTCCAGATCAGGTATTTATTTAGTCTTTTCAAGGCAGTACACCCATAATTGTCTCATTATCTGTGTTGTTTTTGTCGGATAGTCATCATTCAAGTTTCTCAGAAAATAAAGGCCTATGCAGATAATTGTGATATTTGGAATAAAAGCGGTTAAAAGGACAGGGAAATGTATGCTCTTTCCCACATTTTCAGTGATAGCTATGAGCACGTAATAGAATATAAAGAGAATGAGACTATAAAGCACTCCCGAAAACTTACCTTCGACTCTTCTTTTAATACCCAATGGTATGGTGAGGAAGACAAAGGCGAGAGAAGAGAGAGGAATAGATATCTTTTTGCATATTTCAAGAAGCAGGTCATATCTTTCATCGTAAGTTTTTGCATAGCCAAGCTCCTTGTTCAACTCTTCCCTGGTCTTCTCCCAGGGGCTTTTTCGCCCGATTGGTGCATTTACGGGCAGCATATTTGAAAGATTCATCGTAAAGGTATAGTCTTTGAAAGAAATATTTTTATAAGAGTCATCCGCCCTTTCCCATCGGTGAAGACTTCCGTCTTCAAAGACAAAGGCAAGATCAAGGGTTACAGGATCAAGATTAATAACCCCCTTGCTGGCAGATATAGTCTGCTTTATATTACTGTCCCTGTCGTCTGAAACGAGTATGCCGGAAAGGAACTTGTTTTCAGGGTCAATCTTATCTATGTAGACTACAATGCCGCGGATGGTATCATTAAAGGTCCCCTCTTTGTCGTCAAGGCGTATGCCTTTTTTTACAATGTTTATAAGGGTATCCTTAAAAAGTGTGCCGCTTTTCGGCAGGATGGTGCTTGTATTTATAAGGCCGAAAAAGGTGATTGCAAGCCCAATAGCAAGGAGGGGCACGAAAAGGCATTTGAGATTTACCCCGTTTGCCTTCAAGGCGAGTATCTCGTTTTCCGTGGAGAGCCTCCCGAGGACTACAATTGTCGAGAGTAGAAAGGCCATGGGCAGGGTAAAGGTGAGGTAGGGAGGCGAAGAATATAGAATGAGAAGGAGGATGTCTTTTATCTCCACCCCCTTATTGATGACAAGGTCTGCCAGTCGTCCGATCCTGCTCAGTACAAGAATAAAGGTGAGTACTCCAACGGAGAGGAGGAAGATTGAGGATATCTCCTTCAGAAGATAGATGTAGAATTTTTTATTCAGTTCTTTTGCGGGATTCACCCTATACTGTAACATTCATAGGTGGTTGATGTCAATTTGACTCATTGACATACAGGATATTTTTACGTAAAGTAATGGATTGTGATACGAATCGGCATTCTGTCTGATACCCACCTTGCGTCAGCTACCAATGATTTCAGGAGAACCATCGAAAGGGAGTTTCGTGATGTTTCCATGATATTTCATGCGGGTGATATGACCGCTATCGAGGTATATGACTACCTTTCCGGATGGAAGCTGAAGTCAGTTCAGGGGAATATGGATGAATTTAATATAAAGTCTATTTTGCCCGATAAAAGAGTAGAAGTGATTGAAGGAAAAAGGATTGGAATCATGCACGGAAGAGGCAGCCCTAATGGAATCGAGAATCTGGTGCTGAAAGAATTTCAGGATGTGGACGTG
>PNOF01000069.1 GCA_013824645.1 Syntrophus sp. (in: bacteria)
GAAAGCACCTCCGCTTCATCGATCATATCCTACAGAGCCTAAAGCGATAGCGACTTATAGTGCCGTGAATGTGCTTGGCTAAAAATACATTGTTTCAATATGTCTTATATAAAATTAGGCAGAAGGATGCATTGATGAAAAAATCAAAGCCGACGGCGCGAATTGAACGCGCGACCTGCTCATTACGAGTGAGCTGCTCTACCTCTGAGCTACGTCGGCAATAATTGTGTTTTATATAGCATAATCAACCGGTTACATACAATATAAAAATTAGTAAAAAACTTATTGTAAAAGATGCGAAATAGGAGGTCAAAGGACTGTGTGGTAAATGTTTGCCGCACCACCACCTATGATCTAAGGGTCAATGGTCCTTCAATGGCCGTTGTATGGTTCAGAAGTCTAATAACAACATTACTGTCCTCATATACATCGATCATGTCAATGCAGCCATAATCCTGGGCTATACTGTACATATTGGATAGATTAAATGCCAGGATCGACGCGATGATGATTCTCAGCACTCCGGCATGGCTTACAATGGCAACATTTAGACCGCAATGTTTTTGAACAATTTTTGAGAATATCTTCATAATCCTTTCCTGGGCGTGAAGAAGAGGCTCGCCATCCGGAGGTGTATAATGAACAGGGTTCTTCAACCATAGTGGAAAGAGCTGCGGATATTGCTTCAGGATTTCATCAAAGCTTAAACCCTCCCATTTGCCAAAACCAAGCTCGTTAAGATCCTCTTCGATTATTGTATTGAAGTTATAAGGTCTGGCAATGATCCGGGCGCTTTCGATACACCGTGAAAGTGCCGACGCATAAAGAACATCCAATGCATGGCTCGATAGAAAAGAAGCTACCTTTTCCATTCTTGAAACCCCCTTATCTGACAGAGATATATCAATAGATCCCTTGTAAATCTTTTTTGTTTCTTCGTCTAGGGTATCACCATGTCGTATAAGGAATATTTTTGTAACATTACCTTTATACAAAACAGTCCTTCATATATTTCAAGAGAGTTCTATTATGTTTTGGTGATTTTACGGCAACACGCAAATATCTATGATCAAGACCTTTGAAATTTGAGCAGCCCCTCACGAGTATCCCTTTGCTTGCCAGATACTCTGCTATTTTCTGTGCATGAGGAGTATAAAATAGATAATAATTTGCATCAGAAGGGATGTATTCAATTCCAAGATCTGTAAAACCCTTTGCAAGGGCCTGCCTTTGTTTACCGATGAGTTCCCTTGTTTTCTCCTTATAACTCACCTCTTCCAGGGCTGCAATACCAGCGGCCTGTGCAAGTGTATTTACGCTCCATGGCTCCTTGCACTCTCGTAACATTTCTGCAATATGCAGAGGAAATACACCCCAGCCGAGTCTTAAACCAGCAAGCGCATAAAACTTTGTCATCGATCGCAGGATCATAAGGTATGGATTTACCCCAACAGCGTCTGACAGTGACTCTCCGGAGGAAAAATCGATAAAGGACTCATCGATGATGAGATAGATTTTTTGTTTTCTCAACATCTGTGTTATCCCTAAGATGATATCTTTCTCAAGAAGTCTTCCTGTCGGATTATTTGGATTGCAGAGGTACACAGCTTCAACTTGGCTGTTTATAGCTTGATCAATAAGCTTTTGAGGTTCTACCACAAAACCGTTTTCTTTTTCCAGTATGTGATCAACAATCACACAATTAGTACGGGCAATTTTACAGGCCCTTGCATAATCACTAAATGTGGGTTGTACAATGAGTACTTTCTGAAACCCCATTGTCCTTGGGACAAGGTGAATCAATTCAGCGCATCCATTTCCGCAAACAATGGATGCCGGGTCGATATTGTAGACGTTTCCGATTTTTTCCCTCAATTTTGTGGCGTTCATGTCTGGGTAATGGATAAGATTTTTTAGTCCTTTTTGTATTTCATGGATGACCCTTTTAGGTGTTCCCAAGGGATTTATCGAAGCGCTGAAATCGATAAGGGCATTCTGCGGTATCCTGTTTTTCTCCATAAAAGCATAAATATTACCGCCATGATTAGTCATATAAATACCTCACAGAGAAATAATACACCAACAGAGATAAAAAAGCCAAAAAATGAGGCAAGTTTGATTATTTTGATTGTATCGATCGAAACAATCAAATAATCTTCCTTTTCTTCAGCACCTATATAAGGTTTTTCAACGAGAATTCCGTTGTACATTGAGGGTCCTCCAAGCTGTGCCCCAAGAGCGCCTGCCATAGCCGCCTCGGGATAACCACTATTGGGGCTGCTATGGTTGTTGCCGTCATGGTACATGGTAATAAAGGAGTCCCAAGTTTTTTGTACGGACAGAAAGAACAGACCCGACGATATTGCAATGAGCATACCGGAGATACGAGCAGGGATGTAGTTGAAAATATCATCGAGACGGGCAGATGCCCAGCCGAAATAACGATATTTGTCATTTTTATATCCCACCATAGAATCAAGTGTGTTGATCGCCTTATAGGCGAGGCCAAGGGGCATTCCTCCAATAACAAGATAGAAAAGGGGGGCAATAACTCCATCTGAAAGGTTTTCCGAGAGAGTTTCTATGACTGCTTTCAGTATACCTTTTCTGTCTAAGGCTTCAACATCACGCCCCACAATCATACCGAGATGTTTCCTTGCCAGCACGAGGTTTTCTTCTTTTACAGCCTCTATAACTTTCAATCCTGTGGCTATAAGTTCCTTTGTTGCAAGAGTCGTAGCGGTGAGATATATGAGAAGTAGAATACCAACAAGTCTAAGAGTACCCTTCATACTAAAGAGGATCCATTTTTCAATTCCATATGCAAGCACAAATGTTGAGAGAACAATAATGGTTGTTAAAAGAACTCCAGCAAGTCTTTCCTGACCTTTTGAGACGACTGTTTTACGTAATAGGCCTTCGAAGCTGTTGATATATCTCCCGATAATTCTTACCGGATGGGGAAAACCAGGGGGATCGCCCATTATAAGATCGAGAAAAAATGCAAGAATGAGTATGACAATGAAAATATGATTACTCATTACTTCCATAGGTTCACAACCAACAAAAAGACAATTTCGGTTATTTCGTGAATGGCGCCAAAGTTATCTCCTGTTAAACCACCGAACCTAACTGTGAAAATATGTTTCAGAAAGAGGCAAACAGACCAGATTATAGCTATTTCTGCGAAAAAAAACAAAATAAAGCAGTACCCTTGGAAGGGCGGAGATGAGAATGGGGGGAAACTCATTGCAAAAAAACCTGCAAAACCCACAAAAAACAGGAAAAAAGTTGCAATGGAGAACTGCACAATACCTGTATGTTCGAGAAAGATCCTTCCCAGACCATCTTCGCGGGCTTTTTTTGCACCATACATAACGGAAACCATGGCCCACTTGGAAAAGAGGGGTAGGAGAAAAAGAATGAGATACTTACCTGAATTAATGTTGAAAAAAAGGTTTTCCTTTATCAGAAGATATTTAAGAAGAATGGTAAAAACAATGGCAATAACGCCTATTGGACCCGTTGTGCTGTCCTTCATTACCCGGAGTCTTTTTTCTCTATCTTTTGCAATATCTCCGGAGGATTTTACGGCAAAAGCATCAAGGGTATCAGAGAGACCATCCTGATGAAAACCTCCGGTTATTAAAAGATATACAATAAGAATAAGGGCAGCTGTTATTTCCGTAGAAAATATTTTCAGACACACAAATGATAAAAGAGCAAGAATAATCCCCTGAAATGCACCGACAAGGGGAAAAAATATTGACGAATTACAAACCTCTTTTTCGGAAATATCCCATTTGGTTTTAATGGGTACAATCGTCAAAAACTGGAAGGCTGTTACAAGGGGCTTAAGGATCATGTCAATTCCTTTGAAACCCCCGCTTCATCGAAAGTAGCCATCTCCCGGTAAACTTTAAGTCCCGCTTCTATGATAAATATCCCGAGTGCAGCGCCTGTCCCTTCTCCAAGCCTCATTTCCAGATCGAGTATGGGCCTTAAACCCATTACTTCAAGCATTACCTGTTGTCCTATTTCTACGGAACGATGTGCAGCAAACATATAATCTTTCACCGCAGGCTCAATAGAATAGGCAATAAGGGCCCCGGCAGTGGAGATGAAACCGTCAATAACAACCGGTATTTTTTGAGATGCGGCACCGAGAATAAGTCCCGCAATACCTCCGATCTCCGCGCCGCCAACTTTTGAGAGGACATCAATCGGGTCCTTCGGATCAGGTTTATTAAGTGATATTGAGTCCTCAATGACTGATATTTTATGCTGGAGGGTCTCATCGGTTATGCCTGTTCCCCGCCCTGTCACCTTAGAAACGGCTGTGCCCGTAAGAACCGCCGCAATGGCGCTTGATGGCGTTGTATTCCCTATACCCATCTCTCCCGTTCCGAATATGCCGTAACCCTTTTTTGCATAGTTCAGGGCAAGCTCAAGGCCAATCTCTATACAATGCTCGGCTTCCTGTCTTGTCATGGCAGGACCTTTTCTCATATTTTTAGTACCCTTGACGACTTTTCTTACGAGAAGGTCTTTTTCTTCACCAAAATCATAGTCTACCCCGATGTCTACTACAATTTCATCTGCGCCTGCATGGCGCGCGAGAACATTTATACCTGCGCCTCCCTTCAAGAAGTTGTAGACCATCTGTATAGTCACTTCTTTTGGAAAAAGCGAGACCCCTTCATCTACTACGCCATGGTCTCCGGCAAAGGTAAAGATCGCCTTTTTAGGAAATGGCTGCGGCATAGCTTGTCCTGTCAGGAGAACAAGTTTCTTGGCAAACTCTTCTAGTCTGCCAAGGCTGCCTTGCGGTTTCGTAAGGCTGTCAAGCCTCTTTTGGGCAATCTCGAGGAGATCATCTTTCACGGGCGCAATGTATGGTTTATTCAATTTTCATATCTCCTTTTATTTTCATTGGTATCCCTGCTGCCATGAAATAGACATCTGTTGCAGCTTCGGCGACTTTCCGGTTCAAAAAGCCGATATTATCCCTGTATTCCCGGCCAAGTTCTGTCCCGGGAACAAGACCCATGCCAACCTCATTCGATACAATATAGATGAGTGCAGAGTGCTTTTGTGAAATAGTATCAACAAGCCGTGTGACCTCATCATTAAAGTCAAACCCTGTACGCATAATATTTGATACCCAGAGCGTAAGGCAATCAATAAGGATTACGGGGTATGAATCCCTTATGTTCTGAATAAGTGTGGAGATTGAGAGAGGTTCTTCAAAGGTAATCCAGCCTTTCCCCCGTTCTTCTTTGTGTTTTTCTATGCGTAACCGCATCTCGTCATCAAAGCCTTCTGCGGTTGCAATAAAGGCCTTCTCACCCTTAATAGCTGATACTTCATGCAAGGCAAAAGTACTCTTTCCGCTTCGGGCTCCCCCTAAAATCAAAACTATCTTTCGCATTTCCTTTTTACCTCCTCAGACACAACGAGCACAAAAGGTTTCCCTGAAATTGGGTTTTTTTCAACGACAACAACCGTGTTATAAACCTTTTCAATGTTACCGTAGGTCAGGACTTCTTCGGGCCTACCCGTATTTTCTATCTGCCCTTGATTCATGAGCACAAGGCGGTCACAGTATTCGGAGGCGAGATTGAGATCATGAAGAACAATGAGGACTGTCAGGCCATACTGTCTGTTTAATCTTTTTATGAGGTCCAATACGCCGACCTGATGGGTAATATCAAGGTGTGCTGTGGGCTCGTCAAGCAGGAGCAGGGACGGTTCCTGCGTGATGGCCCGTGCTATAAAGGCAAGCTGTACCTCGCCACTGCTCATTTCAGACATGTAGCTGTCTTCAAGTTTTATCATATCCGTCATAACCATAGCATTTTCGGCAATAGCTAAATCTTTTTCACTTTCAAGAAACTGGAATTTATTATAATAGGGTATTCTTCCGAGAAGAACAAACTCCCTCACTGACATGGCCATTACAGGAAAATTCTGAGAAACTACAGCTATTTTTTGTGCCAACTCTTTGTAATCTAAGCTACTAACGTTAATTCCTTCAAGGTATATTGTCCCTGTGATAGGTTTTATGAGGCGGGTTATCGCCCGCATAATAGTTGTTTTCCCCGAACCGTTGGGTCCTATAATGCCAACGAATTCACCTTTATGTATTTCAAGGGTAATGTTATCGAGGACTATTTTTGAACCATACCCGCAGGTCAAATGATCAATCCTGATCATGACCGGTCTCCTGCCTTAAAAAAAGATTTTCTGCTCAGAATATAGACAAAGATGCTCCCCCCGAGTATCCCCGTAATAACACCAACGGGAAGTTCAATAGGTGAAATGATAGTCCGAGCTATAGTATCGCAAAAAATGAGGAAACCGGCGCCGCAAAAAAAAGAGATGATAATGAGCGCTCTGTGATCATAACCAACCAGTATCCTGACAAAATGTGGAACGATCAATCCGACAAAACCAATAAGCCCGGCAACAGACACGCTTATGCCTGTAAGCAGGGAGGCAATCAGGAGAAGTTGTTTCTTCATCCTTTCCGTGTTGATGCCTAAATGGATTGCTTCTTCTTCGCCAAGCGATAAAGCATTCATATGAAGACTGAAGAAGTACGAAAGAAGAAGACAGAGAAGCGAAACAACGAAAACCGTTATTATGAATGCCCAGCTTGGTTCTGCAAGGGAACCCATTATCCAGAAAACGATGCTGTGAAGTTCCTCTGTACGTGAGATAGAAAGGATCAGCATGACCAGTGAAGATGATATAAAGCTTACCATGACACCCGTGAGAAGGAGCCCCTCAACTGTAAATACCCTTTTTTGTGTATGCAGAAAAAATACAGCCAAGACAACAAGGCATGAGCCAAAAAAACCTGATAGAGGTAGAGCCACATTGGGAAGGAATTGGTTGAGCTTTAGTATAATGCATAATGACACACCAAGGGCGGCTCCACCTGAAATACCAAGTGTATAGGGCTCAACAAGAGGATTGCGGAACATTCCCTGCAGGATAACACCGGCAAGACTTAGACCCCCTCCGATTGCAAAACCAAGAATAATGCGTGGTAAACGGATATCAAAAAGAATGCTATATTCCGCAGTACCTTTTCCTTCCAAAAAGATGGATATGATTTTACTTACCGGAATACCGGCGGATCCGCTTACCAATGAAATGATGCATGCCGTTAAAAGGAAAATAATGGCAGCTGATATTGAAAAAAACCAATTCGTTGTCTTTTTTTTCATTCTCATCCTTATTATCTCTTAGGGTGTAATATACGCACAATTTTTTCAAGTGATTCCGCAAAACTAACCGGGGTAGGGCTGCACATTCTGTCAGCGTTTATAAAATATATTTTATCTTCTTTCACAGCGCGTATAGATTTAAATCTTTTCCATACCTTCTCTTCGTTCTCACCGGAAAGGCCCATATTGGTTATGATAATAACATCAGGATTTCGTTGGATTGCTTCTTCTCTGGCTACAGAGCCCGATGGGGCATCTTTAAAAATATTTATCCCACCGGCAAACTCTATATAATCGTTGATAAAATAATCCTTTGTTGCTACAAAAAAAGGTTTGGCGCCTATCTGAATAAGTACTTTCTGCTTCGGCAACGTATTGGTTTTGTTTCTCATACGAGAAACATGCTCTTTCGATTCCTTAATAAGTTTCAATGCCTTACTTTCTTTCCCCACTTCTTTGCCTAATTGAAGAAAAACATGACATAATTCATTAAAATCTTTTGGTATCTCGAAGACAACGACATTGATACCCAGGTTTTTAAGTTTTTTAATAACGTTAATGTTTGTGAGGCTCATTGCAAGCACTAGATCTGGTTTGAAGCTCACTATTTTTTCTATATCAGGCTCAATGATAGAACCGATCTTTTCTTTTTCCCGTGCGCGAGGCGGTTCCTGACAAAATATCGTTACCCCCACAACTGCCTTTTCCAACCCTAAAAGGTAGAGCCCCTCTGTTAAAACCGGACTTAACGAAATGACCCTCCGAGGGGTCGTAAGCATGGTTTTATCCCCGGCATCAAGGGTGTTTGAAATAAAGACCAAAAAGACAGATAACACGAAGAGTAACGCAATAGTAACTTTTATTGTTACTATATTTAAACCCTTCATAGTATTTCCTGAGTATATTGATGATTAATCTGTAATAACCAATTGTTATTATACAATATATTATTACCAAGATCAAATTTAATAGGTTTTTGAAAGATAGGACCATCATAAACGAAAGTATGATATTCACCTTTTTCACCGCATAAATCTATGGTATTAAGAGACTTTACATCTTCTATAAAGGATTTATTAACTTCTCTGCCAAGCCATTCTTCCCCAAGGTACCTATTATCAGTTGCAATGATGATTGCCCGAAAGCCCCTCTTTATAAACAGATTAAGGAGATCTTCCCTCTCTTTTTGCCACAGAGGAAGGATTGGTGTAATCTCTTCCTCAAAACAAACCCTTTCAACCCACTGTCTGTGCTGAATTAGGTCTATATCGCCAAAAATTACCGTTGCGCCTCCATTTTGCCTAATTTCTCGCAAGGCTCCTTTGAATGCTTTTTCGTAGCCGTTCCAGGAAGTCGCCTTTTGTATGATAGGAATACCTATTGCCTCAGACTGTAATTTGAGCCATGAAGCGTCGATCCCATGGGTGCGCGAGTGGGAACCATCTTCGGATGTCATATTGAGTAAGTGGGTAACGACCATGCCTGACTTTTGCGCTTCGTAGAGCGCCATAGCACATTCTTTCCCACCACTCCACGAACAGGAAACATCTATTTTATTCATAGGATAGCCTCTGCCCAGCCACATATCCTGCAGTGTGTTTTTCCTTTTATTATCCCTGCACTGCAACCAGGGCATTCTGTTTCATTTTCCTGCGGGCATGGAATAGGACCAATTTCTCTCCGAAAGATTTCATAGTAGTAGAGATGTTCTTTATTGAAGAATTTAATCTTGTAGATTCTGCTTTTTTCCGCAAATTCTTTATCTGACACCTTCAATTCGATAATTGTCCTTAATTTTGTCATGCCTGAACCAACTTCCAGGGGCCTTTTCGCCTGCCAGGCAATATTGTCAGGGAGGATATCCGAGAAGGCATGTCTCAGGATCCACTTCCCACATGGTTTATTGTTTACCTTTTTAATCTTTAATCTCGGGTCTATGGAAAGAGCAAAATTGAAGAACTCTTTTTGAAGGAACGGTTGATGTATGGTGATGCCAAAATGCCTGCCGATTGTATTTGAACTGAAATTAATGTATGGCGCCAGTCTTTTAATATAGCCCTCCAAATTATCAATAGTCTCCATGTAGCTATACCCGGCAAAAATTTCATCCGCTCCATCGCCGGTCATAATACTCTGCAAGCCCAGTTCTTTAGCATATTTTATACCGAAATAAACCGCAAGATCATTTGGGAGAGCCGGATCGAAACTCCCGAGTATCTTTATAACTTCAGGGATAGCATTTAGTGCTTCTTCTACATTTATCTCCCTGTGGTAATGAGGGATACCCCTTGACCTGCTGATGTTTCTTGCGTATTCAATGTCTGGACCATGTGATTCAAGGGTTATTGTGATTGCTTTCATGGCCGGATTAATACAGGCAAGAATAGCCGAATCGAGTCCGCCGGAAAAAAGAATACCCTCGGCAGGCTGGTACAGGGCTAATTTCGTGAGCTTCTGTCGTATCTCCAGTGCAATTCTTTCTTTGCTATCGTTCACAAGTTGCTCTCCACTCTTCGTTTACGTTACAATAACTTTCTTCTTTGTATAAGGTCATTAAAATTCATAAACCAATCTTGCAAAAACCGACCGGCCTGCCCCCGGGTACGTGGCCATGGAAGTTTTTAATGAAGTCTGATCGGTGAAGGTTGCCAAACGAGTGTCATACTTTTTATCAAACAGGTTGATGCCGGACAGTGAGAGAATCCAGTGTTTGTAAAGACGCTGTTCTATCTTCAGATCAGCCGTCCAGTAAGAGTGCAGATTATAGGTGACTGTTTCCGTATCTGGATAGGTGGTGGACTCTGTCCTATACACAACGCGGTTACCTATGTATCGCGCCGTCGCCGTTACAGTCAGTCCAAAATTGCTCTTGTACGTGAGGTCGCCCTTAAACTGATTCTGCGGCGTATAAGATGCACGTCTTTTGACAATACTGTACCGGACATAGTCTTGTTTGGTGTATTCACGGTTTTCCTCTTCCGCGTTTGTGTATGTGTAGTTCAAAGCCAGCGTCAGGTCGTAAAAGGGTCCAACTTTAATTCCCGCCTCAATACCATCTGCCTTGTACCCCCCCAGGTTCATGGGGGTGAAGACGCCTTGTGAATCCGGTTCCCATTGGATTTTATTATCTACATTCCAGTGAAAATACGATATCGTTATGAATAACTTGTCTTTAAGCAATGACTGTTCGACAGTTACATCCGTATGCCAGCCGATTTCGGGCTTCAGAGCGGCGTTTCCCTTAGTATAAGGATCGGCTGGCCAATAAAGATCGTTGGGAGTGGGAGCCAGAAAGTGTTTTCCGTGACTGATCTTCAATACCGTTGTATCAAACGGATTTATGACCACGCCGAATAGGGGCAGGTTCTCCGAGCCAAACGCGGAGTGGCTTTCATGCCTGATACCGGCAAAAATCTTCCCATACTGTGATGGTCTGTATTCAGCCTCCGTAAAGACACCCTTTGTAAATATATGTTCTTTTGTCGTAGATTCGGAACCGGTGGTGTGAGAGCCAGAAGCATCCAAACTATAACTTCGATTCTTCCAGTCAAAGTCCTTGTATTCACCACCCAGCAGTAGCTTGGCCCCCTCAAAGGAATAGATGTTCACATGCCCATCTATTCCCAGCACTTGGTTTGTTACCCAATTTTTTGCCCCCGTGCCATCGAATGTATACCGTTGATAGTTGTAATTCTCCATATTCGTGTAATGCCCTTTGAGATTATAACCGAACCATTCCACCGGTTCACCCTTGATCTCAAGGACGACATGCCCATCTTTATCACTGCTGTGATCCAACAGAGATGCCGCCTCACTATTATAAAACTTTTTACCGCCTATATAATAATCTTGTGTGTCTGAAGGTGGCTTAACACCCGGCACGCCATATGACCTATCTATATAATCACCATAAAGACTGATATTAAACGTTTCTCTCTTGTCCAGGACCAGTTTCAGGGATGCATCGTTTTGTCGTAGATAGCTGTTATCCCGAAAACCATCGGTTTCGGTTCTGCCGGCAGTCAGATAG
>PNOF01000070.1 GCA_013824645.1 Syntrophus sp. (in: bacteria)
TATTTCGGGCGAATAATATTTTCTGTATATCAATGACCCAAAAACAGGGTGGTGGCGTAAAAACTACCCAAAAATTGGTATCAAATAAGGCGCTCAGAACGTAGGGAACTATGCGCTATTACAATGAAAGGTCTTGTCTGAAGGAATGTCTCGCTATGCAAAGTTCATAATAATTGGTATAATGAACAATATGGGTCCACCCCGCAAGAAAAACAGTAAGATTTACCTAATCCTCAAAGAAATAGACTTTGCGTGGCCTATCGCCCAGATAGTCCTCCGGCCTGCCTTGGGAATTGATGTGGCACTGGAGGAAATTGAAAAGAACCAGGCAATATTATATAATGTTGCCGTCGTCAAGGCCTGTCTGCATCTATTCAGGGGGGAAGGCTTCAAACTTGCATAAAATATATCAGAGAATAAGCCTGTTGATCGCAAAGGAAAAAAATATGAAAGTAGACTACTCCCATAAAAGGTTGACAAACGTTTTTCTCAGTAAAAAGGACCTTTATTACAAGCTTACCCTCAGTGTGGGCCTGCTTTTTGTTTTCCCTGCTTTTGGTTTTCTCTTCTTTGCGGTGCGATATAATATTTTGGAAGATGCATCTTTGCCGGTTTTTCTTATTGGTTTTCTTGTATTTTCGTTTTTAGGTTTTATCTTTTTGCGGAATATCTTCAAGAAAGTCTCCAGGATATCAGCGGAGTTTTCTGAAAGGGTTGTTTCAGATCCGTCAGACCTTCCGTTCCAGCGAGGGACAGACGAGTTGGCCAACATTGTTGGTTCCTTTAATGCGCTGGAAAGTCAATTAAGAAACACCATGAACAGGCTTGACAAAAAAGGCTCGGAGATATCTACACTGAAAGAGCTATCAGACCTATGCTATGTGACATTCGATACTGATGAGCTTCTTTACATCACGCTGGAACGTGCCCTCAAACTGGTGAAGGCAGACATAGGATCGGTCCTCATACTTGAGCAACCACAGCGGAAAAAATTCGTTGTACAGGCACAGATTGGTCTCTGTGATGAAGTGCATGTCGGCAGTATAGTTGATTTCGATACAAGCATAGCAAAGTATGCTGTGATTAATAAATCGCCGCTCCTGGTAGAAGATATTGAAAAAGATACCAGGTTTGGAAGGGCCAACCGCTCCATTTATACTACAAAATCTTTTATATGCATGCCGCTAAAGACCATAGGTGATATCATCGGCGTTATTGCCGTGTCACGAAGAAATGACGATACGGTTTTCTCACAGGACGACATCGAGGTACTAACGCCCCTTCTCAGCAACGCAGCCTTTACCCTTGAAAACATACGGCTCTTCAAGGAGAATGAAACCAGTGCAGCAGTGATGCAAGCAACAATAAAATTATTAAAGACAATCAACTCAAGTCTCAGGGAATCCGAACTTATAAATGCTATTTTGAATGATATCCAGTCGCTGATCCCCTACGACCTCGCAATTATTTTGACGAAGGACGACGACAGGTCTGATGAACTCATGATCTTTGATCTCGTATGCAAAGGGGCAATAAATATTTCAAAGGGATCTTACTATCCGTACAGAGATTCTATTCTTGACAAGGTAATAAAACAGGAATCAAACATCCTTATAACCGAAACAACTACATTAACCGGCGACACAGAACAGGAACTGTTTGCCAACCATTATTCCGGGGCCTGTCTCCTTTGCGCCTTAAGAATATCGGGCAAAGTCACGGGAATCCTCGCGCTTTGCGCATCTAACCCTGATATTCTCAGTAAGGAGACAGAATTTCTGGCGATTGTAAGGGGTGGTGTCGCCCTGGCGATCGAGCGCGTGAAACTCTTTGCTTCCGTAATCAGGAAAAACCAGGACCTTGATACCTTGAAACAAATTGGTGGGGCCCTTACATCATCCACCTTTGATATTAACCAGGTGTTAAAGTATGCAATGGATATGATACAGCTCACTATGGGTGTAGAAGCGGGCTCACTGCTTTTGCTGCACGGTGATGAACTGGAATTCAAGGTAAGTTTTGATATAGAACCGGCAACGCTCAGTCGGCCCAGGATAAAACTCGGCCAAGGTATCGCGGGGTATGTGGCGGCACGTGGAAAATCGGTCATTGTCAACGATGTGCGGCAATCTCCCCACTTTTTTTCCATGATAGATGACGCCACCGGGTTCAAGACAAGATCAGCGCTTTGCGTTCCCATGATCTCCCAGGGTAAAGTGATTGGCGTTATTGAGCTTCTCAATAAGCGCAACGGTAACTTTGGTGACAATGATGAAAAACTCCTCCAGTCCATTGTTTCATCTCTCATTATTGCCATCGAAAACGCAAGGCTCTATGAGGCAACAGTCTCAATGACAGAACACGAACGAGGTATTCGCCAGATTTTTCAGAAGTTTGTTCCGAAGGAGGTTGTGGACAAGATCATATACGGTGAATCTACGGGCAAACCATTGCTTGATGAGTTCAGGACATTGACGCTCCTCAATATCGACATCCGGGGTTTCTCGAAGCTTGCCAGGACCATCGGCCCCCATAGGACAGTTCCAATGATCAACTATTTCTTTGAGATCATGGGAGATATTGTATTCAAGCACCAGGGGATCGTAGACAAGTATCTCGGTGACGGCTTCCTCGCACTATTCGGCGCGCCTGTGTCAAGTATATCCGATGCTGACAACGCTATCAATGCTTCTCTTGAAATGAAAAAAGCAATTGGTCCGGTAAGTGACTATTTTCAGCAACAAATTGGTCACCCCTTATCCATTGGTATAGCAATCCATACCGGTGAGGTTGTTGTAGGTAATATCGGATTTGAGAAAAAGATGGACTATACGGTGATAGGTGATGCCGTCAATACGGTATTCAGACTGCAATCCGTTGTCAAGCCCATAAAGAATGGTATCATTATCAGCGAAAAAACCCTTAAAGCGGCCCAATCCAAGCTTGAGGTGAGGGAGGTCGGCGAATACGAGATCGATGCGGCGCTCGAACAGGTAAAAGCCTACGAGCTCCTGGGATAGTATCTCATTGCATACGTTAACGATTGTAGTCAGACACCCCACGAGGTGTACCGTCAATCCCTACAGGTTTTAATAATTCCCACAATTTCAGATTACCGAATGGTCGGTCTTTAGTGGAAGTACTTCAAATACCTTGGAGATCAATTGTTCCAGGTCGACAGGTTTGGTGACAAAACCCGCAAAGAATCCCTGCGAGTAAAACTTGTTAAACGTTTTCCGGCTCGATGTAATGATGATCCTTGGTATGGCATTTATTGCTTTGTTCATGTTTATTGACCGGCACAATGATACAGGATTGGTGTTTTCCATCTCTTCATCGACAAGAATGATGTCAGGATGTATCTGCTCGGTTTTTGTCAGTATGGTGTCTTCTGTACTGTTGACACTTACCTCGAAACCGTAATCAGTCAGTGCTTTGATATTGTTTTTACTGAAATTATGAAACCGGTCTATAATAAGGATTTTTTTCCCTTTCCCGGAGGTGGTTTTCAGCAATTTTACTGTTATGTTCCTGGAAAGTCTGTATTGTTCTACGAGGTCCTCTGATGTTTGGATAAGAAATCTTTCATTATATGGCGTGTCCACGATAACCGCATGTTTCCGCATGAAGGCTGTGGCCTTTTCTTTCTCGGTTAATACGATGAGGGGAATATCCCTGAGCCCCCGGTGTTTTTTTATGTCCTCCAGAGATTGTAAGACATAAGGAGAGCTACCGCTTAAAATAATAAGTTCCGCCTTGTGCGCCATCATTAACGCAGAAACAGCGTTGGAAAAGCTTGTTTTGACGACATTGAAGATATCTTCGAGGAACCTGTATTCGTCCTGATGATGGGCCTTTTCGATGATGCAGATCTTTGCCTTGTTGATGAACACCATGGGTTTTTTGTTGATCGGCTTTTGTATGATTTCCTGTTCCCTCATTGTCACATATGACATGATAAGGAAGTGCGCCTGTTCAGGCATGATCGAAAAGACCATGCCGACCCGTACCATGTTCAACAGACGGGCCATACGCTGAACGGTTACCCAGGTTTGGACTTCGCCGAACATGGGGAACGTGATGACAACAGGGAATGAATTCCCTATCTTAAATTTGACAAGATTACCGGGGAGGATACAGGCTGTACCGCCGCTGCTGATATCCATAGCCTCGACGGTTACGACCCGTTTATCAACCAATGCAAACTGTATGCGGATGGGATTTGTCTTGGAAGGTCTCACTCTGAAAAATTTCCGTCTTTCCTCCCGGGCCATTTCTTCAGGAAAGTTGATCTGTAAATAGGCATATTCGGGATCGATTTCTTTGCTGCCAATGATGCTGCTCTTAAATATACATAATGCTTTTGAATAGGCACAGGTGATATGCACTTCACCGGTTACGGGGTATATGCCGGGCTTTGTCCTTATCAGCAATTCCTTGTTGTTCTCAGTACCGTAAAGGAGGATACAGTTGGCAAGCTCGATAGTATCGTTAATGGTGACCGTGACCGGCGCCATGAGTTCGGAGATTTCCCGGATGTAATCTTCCGGAGTGCGTGGTTCGAATAAGTTCACCATATTACCCGTCCAGCTTAATTGATATTGTTATTACCGACAGAACGCCGATCATAAATAGGTAATTGCTATTTGCCGGAAATAATTATGAAGATATGCTTCCCTGATGAACTTGTCAAGTTTTTATTCCATTTCTAAATCAAGGATGATATTGAGGCGGCAAGGAGGAGGAAACTGGAGCGTACACAACGTTCAATGGATAAATCTGATTTCGCCGGGAACCCGTGTGCGACCAGCGTCATTTATAGATGATACTTGACTACATGGGTGGCCAGGATTTACGACGACGCTGCCAACAAAGATAGCGCCTTGATTTAGAAATGGAATTAGTTGAAATTTTCCGTGGCACCTGTCTCATTCCTTTTAAGCCTCCCTATGCCGCCGCCTACAGTGTAGTCTCTTCGAAGAGAAATATATCAATAGACCGAAGTGATGGTGGCGCTGCACATAAAGATCAGCGGGAAAAAGTATTTGCAAACGACCGTAAAAACGTAGGAGAATAGAATATTAGTTTCAGATTATAAAGGATACAGGATGGAAACCGCTCAATTAAATCGTATTTACAAGAAATTGCGAAGATTCTTAACCAACCCGGAAGAACTCTACCTCGTCCAATCGATTGAGACACAAACACTCCTCGTCTGTGAGAAGGACACCATTATCGAGCGATACGAAGCCTCTACCTCCCGTTTCGGCAACGGTAATCGAGAGAACTCCTTCAAAACACCCCTCGGTGCCCATCGAATCAAGGAAAAAATCGGAGCCGGAGCTCCTCTGGGGCGTATCTTCAAGGGACGCATAGATACAGGCATCGACTGGGATCAGGTTTCGATTGAAGATAATCTGATACTAACCCGTATTTTGAGGCTGGAAGGCCTGGAGGATAGGATCAACAAGGGCGCTGGGGTGGATTCCTGTGAGCGCTGCATCTATATCCACGGCACCAACCGGGAGGATCTGGTGGGTGCCCCCTTGTCCCACGGATGTGTGTGTTTACGGAATCCGGATATCCTCAGCCTCTTTGATATTGTCAGGGAAGGTACGCTCGTCTACATCGATCCTCCGCCCATAGTTATTGGCAAAAGCCAGTGCCGAAGTGTCCATTTCACCGGTATTTTCGGCACCGGTATGAGTGCCCTCGCACAATATCTGCGCTTTCAGGGGACCACGGTCTCCGGTTCCGACCGTTTACTTGACAGTGATGATACCGCCTCCATGCGGCAATCGCTTGAGGGGCTCAGATGCGCTATCGTCAATCAGGACGGTTCAGGTGTCAATGCGGATATTGATGTGGTCTGCATCTCAACGGCAATAGAAGCATCAAATCCCGACATCGCTGCTGCTCACGCCTGTAGTCTTCCCATCATACATCGTTCCGATCTGCTTGCCGCAATCATCGCGTCAAAAAGGACTATTGCAATCGCCGGTACAAGCGGTAAGTCGACGGTAACGGCAATGATATTTGAATTCCTGACAGCATGCGGAAAATCACCCTCTCTCATAAGCGGCGCCCCCTTGCGCAGGCTCGAAAAACAGGGACTGATCGGTAACGCCTTCGTTGGAGGCTCTGATCTGCTGGTCGTAGAAGCCGACGAGAGCGACGGAACGCTGACTAAATACTCTCCGGAAATCGCCGTTGTTCTTAATATCTCCAAGGACCACAAAAGTGTTGATGAGATAAGGGAGCTTTTTGAGACGCTTGTTTTGAAGTCGACCTGGACAGCTTCAAATGCGGACGATCCGGGCCTTGCAACGCTACCGGTAACAGTGGGCTTTGGCAGAAGCAGTTTGGCCTCCTGGCGCCCGGACTATGAAGAGCTTCTGCCCACCTCGGTTAAACTTTTTCGTAACGGCATTGAATATCATTTACCGCTTCCGGGAAACCACAACCTTGAAAACCTGCGCGCGGCACTTTGTGTGTGCGAGCATTTCGGTTGCGAGGGGCCGACGCTTGCCGATGCAGTAAGAACCTTTGAGGGCGTGGCTCGACGCTTTGCGGTAATCGAGACAGCACAAAACGTGCATGTGGTCGATGATTTTGCCCATAATCCGGCAAAGATAGCGGCTGCGGTGAGCGCCGCACGGGGCCTGTCTGAGCGCATTATCGCCGTATACCAACCGCATGGGTTTGGTCCGACGCGATTCTTGAAAAATGAATACATCACAACCTTTCGAGACATCTTCCGGCAGAATGACTCGCTCTATCTCTTGCCGATCTACTATGCCGGGGGCACTGCACAAAAAGACATTTCTTCGGAAGATATTATAACCGGTCTCGGTCACATATCGTTCAATGCGCAAGCGGTAAAAGACCGCAATGAGTTGCTGACCCAATTGAAAGTCAACGTGAGATCAGGCGATTGCGTTCTTGTCATGGGAGCACGGGACCCGTCTTTGCCTTCCTTAGTAAGGAAGATCGTGGAATTGTTCGGCGGGGAAAAGTAATTCCAATTTGCATTCCACCTGATTTTGAAACTATCTTTCAATCCCGTCTGAATGTAAATAATCCAGTATTTCTTTATTTACACTGATTGTTAAATCCCTCATTGCCTGCCGGGTATCGCCAAGGTCAGCATGGGTATATCCACGCCCCCGGTAAGCCGCTGCGTCTTTGGGATTAAGTTCTATTGCCCTGTCAAAATCCCGTATTGCCTGTGGGTAAGAACCAATCTTCCTGAAGGCAATTCCCCGATTACAATACGCCTCCCCGTGTCTGGGGTTGAGCGCTATTACCTTGCCGTAATCCCTTATTGCCTGCTGGTAGTCACCGATCTTGCCGTAGGTATTTCCACGATTGTAATAAGCATCTGCATTTCTTGTGTTGAGAGTTATGGCTTTGCTGTAGTCCCGTATTGCCAGCCGGTAGTCACCGGGACCGGCACAATAAGCATTTCCACGGTTGTAATAAACCGTTGCGTCTTTGGGGTTGAGTTCTATGGCGCTGTCAAAATCCTTTATTGCCTGATCGAAGTTACAAAGCTTAGTATAAGCAAGCCCACGGTTGTTATAATACAAAGTATTTTTGGGGTCCAGTTCTATAGCTTTGGTGTACGCCTCTACTGCTTCATCATAATCACCAGCCGCATAGAACGATTGTCCTTTCTCAAACCATGTTAATTGCATGTTGTAACCCTGAGTTATTTTTCTCTCTTTAGTATGTAACAACAAGAACTCTCAGTCCTTCACCTATTCAATAAACTATATCATTTGTTTCAATAATCATCAATTTTCATACCTCCGATATCCACTGTCCTATAGATACCGGGACCTGTCCCGGGTAGTGGGTCAGCATGTATAATTAATTTGTGACAAAGAAAAGACCTACCGATGCTAACCTTCTTGCCAGACAGATCGTTGAAGAAGCGATAGGGGAACCATTAATTCCACCAAAAGAGAAGAATGCTGCTGTTGTTGCTCTCTGAAATAATCTATCCCTTAACGGCCTTACTATTGGTTTTAAGCATTTTGTTGCGTTTAACTATAAGTTCTTTTATTGGTGGTTCTGCTGGTAAGTCTTCGGGCATAGTACCACCAATTTTCTTTATTGTGTCACGGATTTGTCTACCAACTTCCCTATGGGTATCAATGGCATTCTGTTCCCCATGAATTTTTTCCTTAATGAGTTTATCTTCTGTCTGTGTAATCCTAAACTCGTTCATGGCCAGTTCAGTACGACCCATCCTATCTAGTAGATTGTCTTTGGGGGCGATATTCTTTTTTGCTCTAATGTCTGGTATTCCCATATCATAAAGTCCCTTATAACCAGCAGCTTGGAAAAAAGGATAATTCTGAACACCAGCACCCTTTGCGGCATCGCCAAGTTTCTTATTAACATCTTTGACCCTATCCCTTAGTTGAATTCGTTTTTCATCGGCAGTGAGCTTGTCTTGCATTTCTTGCCGTCGAGTTTGCACCGCAAAGTATGTTTGTGCAATACCAGTTTCGGGGGTATCACCATTCATGGCAATTAGATAACATGCATATCTATCAAGAAAATAATCTACACGTTGTCTTTGTGCCCCACTTCCTATGGCAACCATTTTCCCCGCTTGGTGAAAATGGTCTTCTGCGTGGTAGCCCGAACTATTACATGCTATCATCGATCTGTCTATAACATTCATAAATTTTTCCCAAGTCGCATATCCAAGAACACCTTGAATATCTCTACCCATCCAATATTCCCCACCATTTTTTGATACTTTCTTTGATGCTTCTAACTTATTGATTATTGAGCTTAAATCTACATCCATTAGAACAACCCTCCCTCATAGTCAACGTAATAAATAATATTATAGTTCCCATAGTTTGTCAAATACATATTAATATTGTCCCACATATCCCACATATGCTATAATACAAAATTATAAGGAGGTACAATATGGGATTTAAAGAAAAATTAGTTGATAAAATCAAAAGAAAAGAAGCTGAAATTCAAGAATATGAAATAAAGATTCGTGAAGCTCGTATCTACATACAAGCCATTCAAGATACTATAAAGGTACTTCCAAGAGAAGATGTTGGTGTGGATGTGACAGGGGCAACAGAGAATACTCTACGGGTTGGAAGTATGCCACACAAAACATACGAATTGCTTGCTAAAGCAAAAAAACCTCTCCACATAACAGATATACTTATTGGTATAGGCGTAAAACAAACTAAGCAGGTTAGGGCTTCGTTGGTAAGCAGCCTTTCAACCTATGTTAAAAATAAGCAAATATTCACTCGACCCCTGCCAGGGACTTATGGACTGATAGGTATGGATGTAATCTCAGGTGAACCACCAGATAATTTTGGTTTGTTTAAAGAAAAAGATGAACAAGAAAACTCCTAAATTATTTTATTTCTTATATGATTTGCTTGATACAGATCATGTGTGGGAAATAGAAGATATAATAAATATGCTATCTTGATCTATAGCTAACATTATATGTGCAATCTTTTAACTGGCTTGGTTCACAATAGAGGTCCTTATTGAATGATCTTTCCACTCGTGCTTGACAACTCATGTTGTAACAAAGTGGGTTATCCCAAACCACCACCTTTTGGTCATTGGTTTTTACAAGGCTATCGTAACACGTAACACCACAATTGTTTTTTGTTCTTATTGATATGTCTCCCATACTTTTCATTATATAAAAAGCCTCCTTAATTTTCATAGATTTATTTTTTTGCTGAGATTGACCCACTACCGGTCCCGGCATGGGTATACCTGACAACGTATTTATGGTATACTTCAGTATCGTATAAATATGATCTCAATAGAAATGAAAAGGACTTTAAATAATGGCTAACGAACCGAACAAGATTATTTACTCCATGGTCGGGGTAAGCAAATATTACGACAAAAAACCGATTTTGAAAGATATCTATCTCTCCTATTTTTATGGAGCAAAGATCGGTGTTCTTGGTCTCAATGGATCAGGGAAAAGCTCCCTTCTCCGTATTCTGGCAGGAGTGGATAAAGAGTTCAACGGCGAGGCGGTCCTTGCTCCCGGGCACACCGTGGGGCTCCTTGAACAGGAGCCGAAACTGGATGACACAAAGACAGTGCGGGAGATTGTGGAAGAGGGAGTACACGAAACAGTAGATATCCTGAAGGAATACGATCTTATTAACGAGAAATTCGCTGAACCGATGTCCGACGATGAAATGAATAAGCTTATCGAACAACAGGGCAAAGTACAGGAGAAGCTGGAAGCGCTGGATGCCTGGGACCTTGATTCACGCCTTGAGATGGCCATGGATGCCCTGCGCTGTCCTCCGGGAGAGACTCCCGTCAATATCCTCTCCGGAGGGGAAAAACGCCGTGTCGCCTTATGCAGACTACTCCTGCAGAAGCCCGACATTCTGCTTCTCGACGAACCGACCAACCACCTCGATGCAGAGACTGTGGCCTGGCTTGAGCACCACCTGCAAAGCTATCCGGGCACTGTCATTGCAGTGACCCATGATCGTTATTTCCTCGACAATGTGGCCGGGTGGATTCTGGAACTCGACAGGGGAGTTGGCATCCCATGGAAAGGGAATTATTCCTCCTGGCTGGAACAGAAGAGTAATCGTCTGCAACAGGAAGAAAAGTCCGAGAGTGAGAGACAGAAGACGCTCAAACGCGAGCTTGAGTGGATACATATGTCTCCCAAGGGACGCCACGCAAAAGGGAAAGCTCGTATCACTTCTTATGAGGAACTCTTGAGCCGCGATATCGATAAAAGCTCAAAAGAACTGGAAATCTATATTCCACCGGGGCCCCGGCTGGGTAATGTCGTCATTGAGGTCAAAGACGTGGGCAAAGCATACGGTGACAATATTCTGATAGAAGGAATGACCTTCTCCCTTCCTCCGGGCGGAATCATAGGAGTTATCGGACCGAACGGAGCAGGAAAGACGACCCTCTTCCGCATGATTACCGGTCAGGAAAAGCCTGATTCGGGCGCCTTCAAGATCGGAGAAACGGTAAAGCTGGCATACGTTGATCAGAGCCGCGATGTCCTCGATCCGAAGAAAACCATCTGGGAGGTAATTTCCGGCGGAGATGATACTATTCAACTTGGCAAACGGCAGGTAAATTCGCGCGCCTATGTGGCCCGCTTTAATTTCTCCGGGGCTGATCAGCAGAAAAAGGTTACG